>NZ_SJWV01000109.1:0-13557 GCF_004352695.1 Escherichia sp. KCJ4928 | reverse complement strand
ATTATATCCGTGGGAGAGGAATACACGCTGTCAGGTAATCAATCATACTGCGATAAATCATCGGCCAGTAAAGTGGAGATAACCTCCATTGTCGAAAAATCCATACTCTCAGCAAAACCATCATCAATCACTCATCCAGGCGTTTATGGGAGCGTCACCAATGGCTGCTAACAATGCCAGAGTTCCCCGTTGCGAAAATTCCACATCCACAAAGAGTCACAGGGATTGGGTGTTGAAATGATCCGGATGAGCATGTATCTTTATGGTTATGTTATAACATAACAGGTAAAAATGATGAAGCCCAATATCCATCCTGAGTATCGTACTGTGGTGTTCCACGACACCAGTGTTGATGAGTACTTTAAAATCGGCTCGACTATCAAAACAGACCGTGAGATTGAGCTGGATGGCGTAACGTATCCATACGTGACAATTGATGTCTCTTCTAAATCGCACCCGTTCTATACAGGGAAGCTGAGAACAGTGGCATCAGAAGGAAATGTTGCACGATTCACCCAACGTTTTGGTCGTTTTGTTAGCACGAAAAAGGGGTCGTGATGAAAGTTCTTAACTCTCTGCGTACCGCAAAAGAACGCCATCCAGACTGTCAGATTGTGAAGCGAAAAGGACGGCTATATGTGATTTGTAAATCTAATCCACGTTTTAAGGCCGTTCAGGGTCGTAAGAAAAAACGTTGATTCAAAATTCGACGGATTAACGATATTTGTCTGATTAATAATCAGATCGGATTAATGTTGGTGTGTTTATAACACCAACATTAATTTTCCTGGGGATATATTCCTCCTGTTCATTTGAGGCCAACTGCCTGACGTTTCTCTCCGAATATTCCATTATCTTAATGTTGACTTGTTGACCAGCTTCGCCCCTGTATGCTGGCATCAACTCTCTTTTAGACTGAACACGCCACTCAGTCTCCTCCCTTTGCGGCGCAGCCTGCATTTTCACTCAAACTGTTAAGATGATAAATGTGGTAAATCTGTTGGTACTAACATAAAAACGTTTACGCCACAGGAACAGTCTGATCCACCGGTAACCCCGTCGCCGACGTTCGAGTGCCAGTTAGAGTAACGCGCACAGATAACTGCACTCAGTGCCCTGACAAAGAGGCCATCGTTCCTGTGACAGCTGGCAGCCTTCGTTTAACTTCACTTAATCTGGCTCTTGGGGGCTTACCGAACAGATGACGTACATACGCCCGTTCAATTTTCCATCACTTATTGTAATGAACACCTATAACCATTTTGTGCGGCATGTTAATCCATTAAAATTTCTTACTGATTGGCAAATCATCTTCAATGACAGCTCATTATAGTTTTATATTCTATCCCTTACCCTTAAAACTTGTTTTTTTACTAGTCCATCACACAGCGCATTAAGACTATTCCTAACACTTCAGGGCAAAGTTCCTGACCAATATAAAATGCAAGTAAGAATTGAACGTTATATTGCCAATAACCTTATGAAACCAAATGTCTTTTTCTTCTTATCAAAAAAGCAATATTTTCAGTTTTTCTAAATATTGACTTAACCATTGAATTCCTTTTCCGTTCACATATTGACACTCATCGGGAAAAAAACATAAATTTAAGCCCAATCGAAAATAATTAAACTTAATCTTGTTTAACCTTTATTGATATGTGCTACGTATCTTATTTACTTCCGGTTTACTAAGGAAACTGAATGCACCTGTAAAAATTATAGGTTTGGAAAGTAGTGACATGGCAAAGTGATTACAGCAGGGACTATGAGGTTAAAAACCATATGGAATGTCAAAACCGTTCTGATAAATACATCTGGTCTCCCCATGACGCCTACTTCTATAAAGGACTATCTGAACTGATTGTGGATATCGACAGATTAATTTATCTATCGTTGGAGAAAATTAGAAAAGATTTCGTGTTTATCAATCTCAATACGGATTCTTTATCTGAATTTATAAACCGTGATAATGAATGGTTATCCGCGGTAAAGGGGAAACAGGTCGTATTGATTGCGGCCAGAAAGTCAGAAGCCTTAGCAAATTATTGGTATTACAATAGCAATATTAGGGGCGTGGTATACGCTGGACTGAGTCGTGATATTAGAAAAGAACTGGCCTATGTGATTAATGGCAGGTTCCTGAGAAAAGATATTAAGAAAGATAAAATCACGGACCGGGAAATGGAAATTATCCGCATGACGGCCCAGGGAATGCAACCTAAATCGATTGCCAGAATTGAAAATTGTAGTGTGAAGACAGTGTATACCCATCGGCGTAATGCTGAGGCCAAGCTGTACTCAAAAATATATAAGTTGGTTCAGTAAACTCCAGGCAAGTTAGTTTTAAAAAATGACTCACTGGGACATCACGTCCTCAATTCAACTCGGGAAGAAATGCAATGAAAAAAAAGGTTCTGGCAATAGCTCTGGTAACGGTGTTTACCGGCATGGGTGTGGCGCAGGCTGCTGACGTAACAGCTCAGGCTGTAGCGACCTGGTCGGCAACAGCCAAAAAAGACACCACCAGTAAGCTGGTTGTGACGCCACTCGGTAGCCTGGCGTTCCAGTATGCCGAAGGCATTAAAGGTTTTAACTCACAGAAAGGTCTATTTGACGTGGCTATCGAGGGTGACTCAACGGCTACCGCCTTTAAACTGACCTCACGTCTTATCACCAACACATTAACCCAGTTGGATACCTCAGGTTCCACACTGAATGTGGGCGTGGATTATAACGGCGCGGCAGTCGAAAAAACTGGCGATACCGTGATGATCGATACCGCCAACGGCGTACTGGGCGGCAACCTTAGCCCGCTGGCTAACGGTTACAATGCCAGCAATCGTACCACCGCACAGGATGGTTTCACCTTCACCATCATCAGCGGCACCACCAATGGTACCACCGCAGTAACCGATTACAGCACTCTACCGGAAGGCATCTGGAGCGGCGACGTTAGCGTACAGTTCGACGCGACCTGGACCAGTTAATCTCTCTGATGTACCAGCAGGGGTAGCCCCCCTGCTTTATTCCTGGACGGAATTGTTATGAAAAAGCACCTTCTGCCTCTCGCTCTGCTGTTTTCCGGAATATCTCCGGCCCAGGCGCTGGATGTCGGCGATATATCATCGTTTATGAACAGTGACAGCAGCACGCTGAGCAAAACGATCAAAAACAGTACCGACAGTGGTCGCCTTATCAATATCCGTCTCGAACGGCTCTCTTCACCGCTTGACGACGGGCAGGTTATCTCAATGGACAAGCCGGATGAGTTGCTACTCACTCCCGCCAGCTTGCTGCTACCCGCCCAAGCCAGCGAAGTGATCCGCTTCTTCTATAAGGGACCCGCAGATGAAAAAGAGCGCTACTACCGCATTGTCTGGTTTGATCAGGCCCTCAGTGATGCGCAGCGCGATAATGCCAACCGCAGCGCTGTGGCCACTGCTTCCGCCCGCATCGGCACCATTCTGGTCGTCGCCCCTCGTCAGGCGAACTACCACTTTCAGTACGCCAACGGCTCCCTGACAAATACAGGAAATGCGACGCTGCGGATCCTCGCCTACGGACCTTGCCTGAAAGCCGCCAACGGTAAGGAGTGTAAAGAGAATTACTACCTGATGCCGGGCAAGTCGCGTCGTTTTACCCGCGTGGACACGGCGGATAACAAAGGACGGGTTGCACTTTGGCAGGGTGATAAGTTCATTCCCGTGAAATAGATAGCTGTGCAGATGGATAACGACAATGCCTTTACGACGGTTCTCCCCAGGACTGAAAGCCCAGTTTGCCTTCGGCATGGTCTTTTTGTTCGTTCAGCCCGATGCCAGCGCTGCTGACATAAGTGCGCAGCAAATAGGTGGGGTGATTATTCCGCAGGCCTTCAGTCAGGCGCTTCAGGACGGCATGAGCGTCCCGCTCTATATTCATCTCGCCGGTAGCCAGGGTCGCCAGGACGATCAGCGAATCGGCAGCGCTTTTATCTGGCTGGATGATGGACAGCTACGCATCCGGAAAATACAGCTGGAAGAGAGTGAAGATAACGCCAGTGTCAGCGAACAAACTCGACAGCAGCTGATGGCTCTGGCCAACGCCCTGTTCAATGAGGCCCTTACCATCCCCCTGACTGACAACGCGCAGCTGGATCTCAGCTTGCGCCAACTGCTGCTGCAGCTGGTGGTCAAGCGCGAAGCGCTGGGCACCGTACTACGCTCACGTAGCGAAGACATCGGGCAGTCCAGTGTTAACACCCTCAGCAGTAATCTGAGCTATAACTTGGGCGTCTATAACAACCAGTTGCGTAACGGCGGGAGCAACACATCCAGCTATCTGTCGCTGAATAACGTTACTGCGCTGCGCGAACATCATGTGGTGCTCGACGGCTCGCTGTACGGGATCGGTAGCGATCAACAGGACAGTGAATTATATAAAGCGATGTATGAACGCGATTTTGCCGGTCACCGATTTGCCGGTGGAATGCTCGACACCTGGAACTTGCAGTCCTTAGGGCCGATGACCGCCATTTCAGCAGGGAAGATTTACGGCCTTTCCTGGGGAAACCAGGCCAGCTCCACCATCTTCGACAGCAGCCAGTCAGCCACGCCAGTGATCGCCTTTTTACCGGCGGCGGGCGAAGTACATCTCACCCGTGATGGGCGGCTACTAAGCGTTCAGAACTTCACTATGGGCAATCATGAAGTGGATACCCGGGGTCTACCGTACGGGATTTACGATGTGGAAGTTGAGGTGATCGTTAACGGTCGCGTGATCAGCAAACGCACCCAGCGGGTCAATAAGCTGTTTAGCCGGGGGCGCGGCGTCGGTGCACCACTGGCGTGGCAGGTATGGGGCGGTAGCTTTCATATGGATCGCTGGTCGGAAAACGGGAAAAAGACGCGACCAGCTAAAGAGAGTTGGCTAGCAGGTGCCTCGACCTCCGGCTCATTGAGTACGCTTAGCTGGGCGGCAACGGGATATGGATACGATAATCAGGCGGTGGGTGAAACCCGTCTGACGCTGCCGCTTGGGGGGGCGATCAACGTTAACCTGCAAAATATGCTGGCCAGTGACAGCTCATGGAGCAGCATCGGCAGCATCAGCGCCACTCTACCGGGAGGCTTTAGTTCGCTGTGGGTTAATCAGGAAAAAACCCGCATTGGCAATCAATTGCGACGTAGCGATGCCGATAACCGTGCAATCGGCGGCACACTCAACCTGAACTCACTGTGGTCGAAGCTGGGCACATTCAGCATCAGCTACAATGATGACCGCCGTTACAACAGCCATTATTACACGGCAGATTACTATCAAAATGTCTACAGCGGTACCTTTGGTTCGCTTGGCCTGCGGGCCGGTATTCAGCGCTATAACAACGGCGACAGCAACGCCAATACAGGGAAATATATCGCTCTCGATCTCTCGCTACCACTGGGCAACTGGTTTAGCGCAGGGATGACCCATCAAAACGGCTACACCATGGCAAACCTGTCAGCACGCAAACAGTTTGATGAAGGAACCATTCGCACTGTTGGTGCCAATCTGTCACGTGCCATCTCCGGCGATACCGGTGATGACAAAACCCTCAGCGGTGGGGCGTATGCACAGTTCGACGCTCGTTACGCCAGCGGAACGCTGAACGTCAATAGCGCGGCGGACGGCTACATCAATACCAACTTGACCGCCAATGGCAGCGTCGGCTGGCAGGGTAAAAACATCGCTGCCAGCGGGCGGACTGATGGCAACGCTGGGGTGATATTCAACACCGGGCTGGAGGACGACGGTCAGATCAGCGCCAAAATCAACGGGCGGATTTTCCCGCTTAACGGCAAGCGTAACTATCTCCCGCTCTCTCCCTATGGAAGATATGAGGTGGAGTTACAGAACAGCAAAAACTCACTCGACAGCTACGATATCGTCAGCGGCCGCAAAAGCCATCTGACTCTCTATCCAGGCAATGTCGCTGTCATTGAGCCAGAGGTGAAGCAGATGGTTACCGTCTCCGGTCGTATCCGTGCGGAAGACGGCACACTGCTGGCTAACGCACGGATTAACAACCATATCGGCCGAACCCGAACCGATGAAAACGGCGAGTTTGTCATGGACGTGGATAAGAAATATCCCACTATCGATTTTCGCTACAGTGGCAATAAAACCTGCGAAGTGGCACTGGAACTCAACCAGGCGCGCGGTGCCGTCTGGGTCGGTGATGTGGTCTGCAGCGGCCTCTCATCGTGGGCGGCGGTGACGCAGACAGGAGAAGAGAATGAGAGTTAACCTACTAATAACGATGATAATTTTCGCGCTAATCTGGCCAGTAACTGAGCTCAGAGCGGCAGTGAGCAAAACAACCTGGGCGGATGCACCGGCACGCGAGTTTGTGTTTGTCGAAAACAACTCAGACGACAACTTTTTCGTCACTCCTGGCGGGGCGCTGGATCCGCGCCTGACCGGTGCCAACCGCTGGACCGGTTTAAAATACACTGGTTCAGGAACCATCTATCAGCAAAGCCTCGGCTACATTGATAACGGTTACAACACCGGCCTTTATACCAACTGGAAGTTTGATATGTGGCTGGAAAATTCACCAGTTTCATCTCCTTTAACTGGCTTGCGCTGCATCAACTGGTACGCTGGGTGTAATATGACCACCAGTCTTATCCTGCCGCAAACCACCGACGCCAGTGGATTTTATGGCGCGACGGTGACCAGCGGCGGCGCGAAGTGGATGCACGGCATGTTGTCAGACGCGTTTTACCAGTATCTGCAACAAATGCCCGTCGGCAGCAGCTTTACAATGACCATCAATGCCTGCCAGACCTCTGTGAACTATGACGCCAGCAGCGGCGCACGCTGTAAGGATCAGGCCTCCGGCAACTGGTATGTTCGCAACGTCACCCATACGAAAGCAGCAAATCTGCGGTTAATAAATACCCACTCGCTGGCGGAGGTATTTATCAACAGCGACGGAGTACCGACTCTGGGCGAAGGGAACGCCGACTGCCGGACACAGACCATCGGCAGCCTTTCAGGATTAAGTTGTAAGATGGTCAACTATACCCTGCAAACAAACGGACTCAGCAACACCTCAATCCATATATTCCCGGCGATCGCCAACTCGTCGTTAGCCTCGGCCGTCGGGGCGTACGATATGCAGTTCAGTCTGAATGGCAGTTCATGGAAACCGGTGAGCAATACCGCCTATTACTACACCTTCAACGAGATGAAGAGCGCAGACTCGATCTATGTTTTCTTCTCGAGCAACTTCTTTAAGCAGATGGTGAACCTCGGGATCAGCGATATCAACACCAAAGATCTATTCAACTTTCGCTTTCAGAACACCACATCACCGGAGTCTGGCTGGTATGAATTTTCTACCTCCAACACGCTGATTATCAAACCCCGTGATTTCAGCATCAGTATTATCTCCGATGAATATACTCAGACACCGTCGCGGGAGGGATATGTTGGCAGCGGCGAGTCGGCACTCGATTTCGGCTATATCGTAACCACCAGCGGTAAAACAGCTGCCGACGAAGTGCTGATCAAGGTGACCGGACCCGCGCAGGTGATTGGCGGGCGCTCCTATTGTGTCTTCAGCTCCGATGACGGTAAGGCGAAAGTACCGTTCCCGGCGACACTTTCCTTTATTACCCGCAACGGAGCTACAAAAACCTACGATGCCGGGTGCGATGATAGCTGGCGGGATATGACCGATGCGCTGTGGTTGACCACACCGTGGACTGATATCTCTGGCGAAGTGGGGCAGATGGATAAGACCACAGTCAAATTTTCGATTCCAATGGATAACGCCATTTCGCTGCGTACGGTAGATGATAACGGCTGGTTTGGCGAAGTCAGCGCTTCAGGAGAGATTCATGTTCAGGCGACGTGGCGTAACATTAACTAAAGCCCTGCTGACAGCGGTCTGTATGCTGGCGGCACCTTTGACACAGGCGATTTCGGTCGGCAATCTGACATTTTCGCTGCCGTCCGAGACTGACTTTGTCAGCAAACGTGTAGTGAATAACAACAAAAGCGCACGGATATACCGTATTGCCATCAGTGCTATTGATAGCCCGGGCAGCAGTGAATTGCGCACCCGACCGGTGGATGGTGAACTGCTTTTCGCCCCCCGCCAGCTGGCGTTGCAGGCTGGTGAGAGCGAGTATTTTAAATTTTACTATCATGGTCCACGGGATAACCGCGAGCGCTACTACCGGGTCTCATTTCGCGAGGTCCCCACTCGTAACCAGACAAGACGCAGCCCAACCGGCGGCGAGGTCAGCACGGAGCCGGTGGTGGTGATGGATACCATTCTGGTAGTACGACCACGTCAGGTTCAGTTTAAATGGTCCTTCGACAAGGTGACAGGAACGGTAAGTAACACTGGCAACACATGGTTTAAGCTACTGATTAAGCCAGGATGTGATTCGACCGAAGAGGAAGGCGATGCCTGGTATCTACGTCCGGGAGACGTGGTTCGTCAGCCTGAGTTACGTCAGCCGGGGAATCATTATCTGGTCTATAACGACAAATTCATTAAGATTAGCGATTCCTGTCCGGCTAAGCCCCCTTCGGCGGACTAAGACTTATCCATCGGTCGAGGGAAGAATTCCACCTCAGAGCTCCAAAAATCGTTTAAATGATGTGGAAGCGATCGTCAATGTCACCTGTAACGATGGGCTTTCTCATATGCACACCATAGTGTTCAGGAGACACGGAAAGGTATCAGGCAGCCTGCTAATGAGTGGTTTAATCACGAATTAGTACGTAAAATCGGTAACGGCTGGAAATCATTCAATACTCACACTATCGAAAGTTCCCCAGCCAACCGCGGTACGTTCTTACATACGATGTACCGCTGTTCTCTTTACGATTTTTAGCTGTACTGGTGAATTATGAGCAATCTGAATCCATGCATGACGTGTGGTGCCTGTTGTGCATTTTTCCGCGTCTCTTTTTACTGGGCCGAAGCCGACGATGCTGGCGGTACTATTCCCGCCAGGCTCACTGAACAAATATCCCCTTTTCACCGATGCATGAGCGGTACCAATCAGAAAAACCCCCGATGTATTGCCCTTGCAGGAACCCCGGGCAAAAATGCCTGCTGCACGATATATAAAAATCGATCGTCCACATGCAGAGAATTTGCCATGTCTGGTGAGAACGGAGTCGTCAATGAGGCTTGCAATCGTGCAAGGGCTAAATACGGGCTGACACCGTTATAAACATACAATAATTAATTGCACTGCCCCGCCAGCGATAATAGCGGGGCTTCGTTTTTCAGGGGTAACAAAACCCGATACTTCTTCTATTTGCCAGCAACAATGCCTCTCTTCTGTAGCGTTCTTCGGATCTACATCATCCTGAAGTAGCGCGATATACTCACTGACTATCTGAATCAGAATATAAAAAGCAATGTTTTTAACCTATAAAAATGGCGCTGTATTTGCGCCATTTTTATCATTCAATGCATTATCTGTTTGAGCCTAAAGGGATCTCAGGGTCTGGCTCATGAGTAATTCTGTTTCGTAAATCTCTGCGAATAATTTCAATAGACCAGAACCAGACTAAATGTCCAAAAATTTCAGAAACATTCTCATACCACGGGAGATCAAACAGAGGTGGCGTCAGTCCCATGAGAGGGAATGAAATCATATGAACAAAAAGTTGGGCTAAAGCACCTGCCAGTAAGCCCTGCCAGAGTTTAATTTTTGGAAATACTTCAGCGACCACACAATAACCGACAGCAAACACTATCGAAAAGATAATGTGCGTAACACCAACCCAGTTAAAGACATGCCCGGCAAAGGTATAAACAGCCGCATTGGGATCTGTCAGCCCCAACCAGTCTCGAAGAAAAATATACGGTGGATTGAGAAAATTACGCGAGCAATCAATTTGGCCTGCAGCCCTGATTAATGATTCCGGGCCACACGCTGCATTAAACATATCCACCGGGCTACGTGGCGGCAATGGAACTTCAGCCCCCCACTTCACGAATGCGGAAACAACGCCAGCAATCAGCCCAATGAATGCAGCAAGACCATAACGTCTGCGGTTCGGTGGAGTTTGTTCAAATATATTCATATCTACCCTGCTTGTACCATTATGTTATACACCTCTTCAGGAGTATTCATAAAACAAGGCAAATGTAAAGAATTGTATTGTTTTGTATAACAAGATAGTTTCCTAATCGCCAATGAATATAAGCTCCATCATTTCTCCCTATTTTTATATTAGAAGTGACAGAGATTTGCAGGGTGATGCAGAGCTGAAAATCACAGGTTTCCTTATTGGTTTTTGCATCGTACAACTAAAGCAATAAACCAGCTCCCATCATCATCAACATCCCGGCGAACATGAATTTATTAGCCGGGCTCATAGCTGCATTCGCGTTTTAAGAATAATCCTCCTGCTGTCGCCGACTATGCTTAACGTTTAAAAAAGCATCAGCACTCTCGCAACGCACTCTTATTTTCCCCTTTAGAATACCGGAGGCCTGGTATGAGCAACCAAGGCGAATACCCCGAAGATAATCGGGTTGGGAAGCACGAGCCGCACGATTTAAGTTTGACCCGTCGCGATCTGATTAAAGTGAGCGCCGCAACAGCGGCGACCGCCGTGGTTTATCCTCATTCTACGCTGGCGGCAAGCGTTCCGGCAGCTACACCCGCGCCAGAGATAATGCCCCTGACACTGAAGGTGAACGGCAAAACCGAGCAGCTTGAGGTGGATACCCGAACCACGCTACTGGACGCTTTGCGTGAAAATCTGCATTTGATCGGTACCAAGAAAGGTTGCGATCACGGACAGTGCGGAGCCTGTACCGTGCTGGTCAATGGTCGCAGGCTTAATGCCTGCCTGACGCTTGCAGTCATGCATCAGGGGGCCGAGATCACCACCATTGAAGGCCTGGGTTCGCCAGATAATCTTCACCCCATGCAGGCGGCCTTTATCAAGCATGATGGCTTCCAGTGCGGCTACTGCACCTCCGGGCAAATTTGCTCATCAGTAGCGGTGCTAAAAGAGATTCAGGACGGCATTCCCAGTCACGTCACGGTCGATTTGGTTTCCGCTCCAGAAACAACTGCCGATGAGATCCGTGAACGTATGAGCGGCAACATCTGTCGCTGTGGTGCATACGCTAACATCCTTGCCGCCATTGAAGATGCTGCGGGGGAGATAAAATCATGAAGGCGTTTACCTATGAACGAGTGAACACCCCAGCCGAGGCGGCACTTAGCGCTCAGCGCGTACCCGGCGCAAAATTTATCGCGGGCGGGACCAATCTGCTGGACCTGATGAAGCTGGAAATTGAAACGCCCACCCACCTTATCGATGTGAACGGCCTCGGGCTCGATAAGATTGAAGTGACCGACGCGGGTGGGCTGCGCATCGGCGCACTGGTACGGAACACCGACCTGGCGGCTCACGAGCGCGTGCGTCGTGATTACGCGGTACTCTCCCGCGCCCTGCTCGCTGGCGCATCTGGTCAGTTACGTAATCAGGCAACCACCGCAGGTAATCTGCTCCAGCGCACGCGCTGCCCCTATTTTTACGACACCAATCAGCCCTGCAATAAGCGCCTGCCCGGGAGCGGCTGCGCGGCGCTTGAAGGCTTTAGCCGTCAGCACGCGGTGGTAGGCGTAAGCGAAGCCTGCATTGCCACCCATCCGAGCGATATGGCGGTCGCAATGCGGTTGCTGGATGCGGTGGTGGAAACCATCACGCCGGAGGGAAAGACTCGCAGTATCACACTGGCTGATTTTTATCACCCTCCGGGAAAAACGCCGCACATTGAAACCGCCCTGCTTCCCGGTGAGCTTATCGTTGCGGTGACGTTACCTCCGCCGCTCGGCGGAAAACATATCTACCGTAAGGTGCGCGATCGCGCCTCCTACGCCTTTGCCCTGGTATCGGTCGCGGCGATTATTCACCCTGACGGCAGCGGGCGCGTCGCGCTGGGCGGAGTAGCACATAAGCCCTGGCGCATTGAGGCTGCGGATGCTCAGCTATCCCAGGGGGCGCAGGCCGTATATGACACGCTGTTCGCCAGCGCCCATCCCACCGCTGAAAACACCTTTAAACTCCTGTTGGCGAAGCGAACGCTTGCCTCCGTACTGGCTGAAGCGAGGGCACAGGCATGAAATTTGATAAACCCGCAGGGGAAAACCCGATCGATCAGCTGAAGGTTGTCGGTCGTCCCCATGACCGCATCGACGGACCGCTGAAAACTACCGGCACGGCACGCTACGCCTACGAATGGCATGAAGAAGCCCCCAACGCCGCCTATGGCTATATCGTCGGTTCCGCCATTGCCAAAGGACGCCTCACCGCCCTTGATACGGACGCCGCGCAAAAAGCGCCGGGCGTACTGGCTGTCATTACCGCCAGTAACGCCGGGGCACTCGGCAAAGGCGACAAAAACACCGCCAGACTGTTAGGCGGCCCCACTATTGAGCACTATCATCAGGCCATTGCGCTGGTAGTGGCCGAGACCTTCGAACAGGCGCGAGCGGCGGCCTCGCTGGTGCAGGCACACTATCGCCGTAATAAAGGAGCTTACTCCCTGGCGGACGAAAAACAGGCCGTCAATCAGCCGCCGGAAGACACGCCCGACAAAAACGTCGGTGACTTTGACGGGGCTTTCACCTCCGCTGCGGTGAAGATTGATGCTACCTACACGACCCCGGACCAGAGCCATATGGCGATGGAGCCGCATGCCTCGATGGCCGTCTGGGATGGAAATAAGCTTACCCTCTGGACCTCAAATCAGATGATTGACTGGTGCCGCACCGATCTGGCAAAAACGCTGAAAGTTCCCGTGGAGAATGTGCGTATTATCTCCCCGTATATCGGCGGAGGGTTTGGCGGCAAGCTGTTCCTGAGAAGCGATGCGCTGCTGGCGGCCCTCGCCGCCCGAGCGGTGAAACGTCCGGTTAAAGTGATGCTCCCCCGCCCCTCTATTCCCAATAACACCACGCACCGCCCCGCCACCCTTCAGCACTTGCGTATCGGTGCCGACCAGAGCGGGAAAATCACCGCTATCTCACATGAAAGCTGGTCTGGAAACCTGCCCGGCGGCACGCCGGAAACGGCGGTACAGCAAAGCGAATTACTCTACGCCGGGGCGAATCGTCATACCGGCCTGCGGCTCGCCACGCTTGATTTGCCGGAAGGGAACGCCATGCGTGCGCCCGGCGAAGCCCCCGGTCTGATGGCGCTCGAAATCGCGATCGACGAACTGGCGGAAAAAGCGGGCATCGATCCCGTCGAGTTTCGCATCCTGAATGACACTCAGGTTGACCCCGCCGACCCGACGCGCTGCTTCTCTCGCCGTCAGCTTATCGAGTGCTTGCGCACCGGAGCGGATAAATTTGGCTGGAAGCAGCGCAACGCCACACCCGGACAGGTGCGCGACGGGGAGTGGCTAGTCGGCCACGGTGTTGCGGCGGGCTTTCGCAATAATCTGCTGGAAAAATCGGGTGCTCGGGTTCACCTCGAACAAAACGGCACCGTTACCGTAGAAACGGACATGACCGACATTGGCACCGGCAGCTACAC
>NZ_SJWV01000108.1:0-13703 GCF_004352695.1 Escherichia sp. KCJ4928 | reverse complement strand
ATCTTCCTCATTCTTCTCTCCAAAAACCACCTCATGCAATATAAAAATCTATAAATAACGATAACAATAGAATATTAAGCCAACAAATAAACTGAAAAAGTTTGTGCGCGATGCTTTCCTCTATGAGTCAAAATGGCCCCAAATGTTTCATCTTTTGGGGGAAAACTGTGCAGTGTTGGCAGTCAAACTCGTTGACAAAACAAAGTGTACAGAACGACTGCCCATGTCGATTTAGAAATAGTTTTTTAAAGGAAAGCAGCATGAAAATTAAAACTCTGGCAATCGTTGTTCTGTCGGCTCTGTCCCTCAGTTCCGCAGCGGCTCTGGCCGATACTACGACGGTAAATGGTGGGACCGTTCACTTTAAAGGGGAAGTTGTTAACGCCGCTTGCGCAGTTGATGCAGGCTCTGTTGATCAAACCGTTCAGTTGGGCCAGGTTCGTACCGCTAGCCTGAAGCAGGCTGGAGCAACCAGCTCTGCCGTTGGTTTTAACATTCAGCTGAATGATTGCGATACCACTGTTGCCACAAAAGCCGCTGTTGCCTTCTTAGGTACGGCAATTGATGCTACGCATACTGATGTACTGGCTCTGCAGAGTTCAGCTGCGGGTAGCGCAACAAACGTTGGTGTGCAGATCCTGGACAGAACGGGTGCTGCGCTGGCGCTGGACGGTGCGACATTTAGTTCAGAAACAACCCTGAATAACGGAACCAACACCATTCCGTTCCAGGCGCGTTATTTTGCAACCGGTGCCGCAACCCCTGGCGCAGCTAATGCGGATGCGACCTTCAAGGTTCAGTATCAATAACCTACCCAGGTTCAGGGACGTCATTACGGGCAGGGATGCCCACCCTTGTGCGATAAAAATAACGATGAAAAGGAAGAGATTATTTCTATTAGCGTCGTTGCTGCCAATGTTTGCTCTGGCCGGAAATAAATGGAATACCACGCTGCCCGGCGGAAATATGCAATTTCAGGGCGTCATTATTGCGGAAACTTGCCGGATTGAAGCCGGTGATAAACAAATGACGGTCAATATGGGGCAAATCAGCAGTAACCGGTTTCATGCGGTAGGGGAAGATAGCGCACCGGTGCCTTTTGTTATTCATTTACGGGAATGTAGCACGGTGGTGAGCGAACGTGTAGGTGTGGCGTTTCACGGTGTCGCGGATGGTAAAAATCCGGATGTGCTTTCCGTGGGAGAGGGGCCAGGGATAGCCACCAATATTGGCGTAGCGTTGTTTGATGATGAAGGAAACCTCGTACCGATTAATCGTCCTCCAGCAAACTGGAAACGGCTTTACTCAGGCTCTACTTCGCTACATTTCATCGCCAAATATCGTGCTACCGGGCGTCGGGTTACTGGCGGCATCGCCAATGCCCAGGCCTGGTTCTCTTTAACCTATCAGTAATTGTTCAGCAGATAATGTGATAACAGGAACAGGACAGTGAGTAATAAAAACGTCAATGTAAGGAAATCGCAGGAAATAACATTCTGCTTGCTGGCAGGTATCCTGATGTTCATGGCAATGATGGTTGCCGGACGCGCTGAAGCGGGAGTGGCCTTAGGTGCGACTCGCGTAATTTATCCGGCAGGGCAAAAACAAGTGCAACTTGCCGTGACAAATAATGATGAAAATAGTACCTATTTAATTCAATCATGGGTGGAAAATGCCGATGGTGTAAAGGATGGTCGTTTTATCGTGACGCCTCCTCTGTTTGCGATGAAGGGAAAAAGAGAGAATACCTTGCGTATTCTTGATGCAACAAATAACCAATTGCCACAGGATCGGGAAAGTTTATTCTGGATGAATGTTAAAGCGATTCCGTCAATGGATAAATCAAAATTGACTGAGAATACGCTACAGCTCGCAATTATCAGCCGCATTAAACTGTACTATCGCCCAGCTAAATTAGCGTTGCCACCCGATCAGGCCGCAGAAAAATTAAGATTTCGTCGTAGCGCGAATTCTCTGACGCTGATTAACCCGACACCCTATTACCTGACGGTAACAGAGTTGAATGCCGGAACCCGGGTTCTTGAAAATGCATTGGTGCCTCCAATGGGCGAAAGCACGGTTAAATTGCCTTCTGATGCAGGAAGCAATATTACTTACCGAACAATAAATGATTATGGCGCACTTACCCCCAAAATGACGGGCGTAATGGAATAACGCAGGGGGAATTTTTCGCCTGAATAAAAAGAATTGACTGCCGGGTGATTTTAAACCGGAGGAATAATGTCATATCTGAATTTAAGACTTTACCAGCGAAACACACAATGCTTGCATATTCGTAAGCATCGTTTGGCTGGTTTTTTTGTCCGGCTCTTTGTTGCCTGTGCTTTTGCCGCACAGGCACCTTTGTCATCTGCCGAACTCTATTTTAACCCGCGTTTTTTAGCGGATGATCCCCAGGCTGTGGCTGATTTATCGCGTTTTGAAAATGGGCAAGAATTACCGCCAGGGACGTATCGTGTCGATATCTATTTGAATAATGGTTATATGGCAACGCGTGATGTCACATTTAATACGGGCGACAGTGAACAAGGGATTGTTCCCTGCCTGACACGCGCGCAGCTTGCCAGTATGGGGCTGAATACGGCTTCTGTCTCCGGTATGAATCTGCTGGCGGATGATGCCTGCGTGCCATTAACCTCAATGATCCATGACGCTACTGCGCATTTAGATGTTGGTCAGCAGCGACTCAACCTGACGATCCCTCAGGCATTTATGAGTAATCGCGCGCGTGGTTATATTCCTCCTGAGTTATGGGATCCCGGTATTAATGCCGGATTGCTCAATTATAATTTCAGCGGAAATAGTGTACAGAATCGGATTGGGGGTAACAGCCATTATGCATATTTAAACCTACAGAGTGGGTTAAATATTGGTGCGTGGCGTTTACGCGACAATACCACCTGGAGTTATAACAGTAGCGACAGATCATCAGGTAGCAAAAATAAATGGCAGCATATCAATACCTGGCTTGAGCGAGACATAATACCGTTACGTTCCCGGCTGACGCTGGGTGATGGTTATACTCAGGGCGATATTTTCGATGGTATTAACTTTCGCGGCGTACAATTGGCCTCAGATGACAATATGTTACCCGATAGCCAAAGAGGATTTGCCCCGGTGATCCACGGTATTGCTCGTGGTACTGCACAGGTCACTATTAAACAAAATGGGTATGACATTTATAATAGTACGGTGCCACCGGGACCTTTTACCATCAACGATATCTATGCCGCAGGTAATAGTGGTGACTTGCAGGTAACGATCAAAGAGGCTGACGGCAGCACGCAGATTTTTACCGTACCCTATTCGTCAGTCCCGCTTTTGCAACGTGAAGGGCATACTCGTTATTCCATTACGGCAGGAGAATACCGTAGTGGAAATGCGCAGCAGGAAAAACCCCGCTTTTTCCAGAGTACATTACTCCACGGCCTTCCGGCTGGCTGGACAATATATGGTGGAACGCAACTGGCGGATCGTTATCGTGCTTTTAATTTCGGTATCGGGAAAAACATGGGGGCACTGGGCGCTCTGTCTGTGGATATGACGCAGGCTAATTCCACACTTCCCGATGACAGTCAGCATGACGGACAATCGGTGCGTTTTCTCTATAACAAATCGCTCAATGAGTCAGGCACGAATATTCAGTTAGTGGGTTACCGTTATTCGACCAGCGGATATTTTAATTTCGCTGATACAACATACAGTCGAATGAATGGCTACAACATCGAAACACAGGACGGAGTTATTCAGGTTAAGCCGAAATTCACCGACTATTACAACCTCGCTTATAACAAACGCGGGAAATTACAACTCACCGTTACTCAGCAACTCGGGCGCTCATCAACACTGTATTTGAGTGGTAGCCATCAAACTTATTGGGGAACGAGTAATGTCGATGAGCAATTCCAGGCTGGATTAAATACTGCGTTCGAAGATATCAACTGGACGCTCAGCTATAGCCTGACGAAAAACGCCTGGCAAAAAGGACGTGATCAGATGTTAGCGCTTAACGTCAATATTCCTTTCAGCCACTGGCTGCATTCTGACAGTAAATCTCAGTGGCGACATGCCAGTGCCAGCTACAGCATGTCACACGATCTCAACGGTCGAATGACCAATCTGGCTGGTGTATACGGTACGTTGCTGGAAGACAACAACCTCAGCTATAGCGTGCAAACCGGCTATGCCGGGGGAGGCGATGGTAATAGCGGAAGCACAGGCTACGCCACGCTGAATTATCGCGGTGGTTACGGCAATGCCAATATCGGTTACAGCCATAGTGATGATATTAAGCAGCTCTATTACGGAGTCAGCGGTGGGGTACTGGCTCATGCCAATGGCGTAACGCTGGGGCAGCCGTTAAACGATACGGTGGTGCTTGTTAAAGCGCCTGGCGCAAAAGATGCAAAAGTCGAAAACCAGACGGGGGTGCGTACCGACTGGCGTGGTTATGCCGTGCTGCCTTATGCCACTGAATATCGGGAAAATAGAGTGGCGCTGGATACCAATACCCTGGCTGATAACGTCGATTTAGATAACGCGGTCGCTAACGTTGTTCCCACTCGTGGGGCGATCGTGCGAGCAGAGTTTAAAGCGCGCGTTGGGATAAAACTGCTCATGACGCTAACCCACAATAATAAGCCGCTGCCGTTTGGGGCGATGGTGACATCAGAGAGTAGCCAGAGTAGCGGCATTGTTGCGGATAATGGTCAGGTTTACCTCAGCGGAATGCCTTTAGCGGGAAAAGTTCAGGTGAAATGGGGAGAAGAGGAAAATGCTCACTGTGTCGCCAATTATCAACTGCCACCAGAGAGTCAGCAGCAGTTATTAACCCAGCTATCAGCTGAATGTCGTTAAGGGGGCGTGATGAGAAACAAACCTTTTTATCTTCTGTGCGCTTTTTTGTGGCTGGCGGTGAGTCACGCTTTGGCTGCGGATAGCACGATTACTATCCGCGGCTATGTCAGGGATAACGGCTGTAGTGTGGCCGCTGAATCAACCAATTTTACTGTTGATCTGATGGAAAACGCGGCGAAGCAATTTAACAACATTGGCGCAACGACTCCTGTCGTTCCATTTCGTATTTTGCTGTCACCCTGTGGTAACGCCGTTTCTGCCGTAAAGGTTGGGTTTACCGGCGTTGCAGATAGCCACAATGCCAACCTGCTTGCACTTGAAAATACGGTATCAGCGGCTTCGGGACTGGGAATACAGCTTCTGAATGAGCAGCAAAATCAGATACCCCTTAATGCTCCATCGTCCGCGATTTCGTGGACGACCCTGACGCCGGGTAAACCAAATACGTTGAATTTTTACGCCCGGCTAATGGCGACACAGGTGCCTGTCACTGCGGGGCATATCAATGCCACGGCTACCTTCACTCTTGAATATCAGTAACTGGAGATGCTCATGAAATGGCGCAAACGTGGGTATTTATTGGCGGCAATATTGGCGCTCGCAAGTGCGACGATACAGGCAGCCGATGTCACCATCACGGTGAACGGTAAGGTCGTCGCCAAACCGTGCACGGTTTCCACCACCAATGCCACGGTTGATCTCGGCGATCTTTATTCTTTCAGTCTGATGTCTGCCGGGGCGGCATCGGCCTGGCATGATGTTGCGCTTGAGTTGACTAATTGTCCGGTGGGAACGTCGAGGGTCACTGCCAGCTTCAGCGGGGCAGCCGACAGTACCGGATATTATAAAAACCAGGGGACCGCGCAAAACATCCAGTTAGAGCTACAGGATGACAGTGGCAACACATTGAATACTGGCGCAACCAAAACAGTTCAGGTGGATGATTCCTCACAATCAGCGCACTTCCCGTTACAGGTCAGAGCATTGACGGTAAATGGCGGAGCCACTCAGGGAACCATTCAGGCAGTGATTAGCATCACCTATACCTACAGCTGAACCCGAAGAGATAATTGTAATGAAACGAGTTATTACCCTGTTTGCTGTACTGCTGATGGGCTGGTCGGTAAATGCCTGGTCATTCGCCTGTAAAACCGCCAATGGTACCGCTATCCCTATTGGCGGTGGCAGCGCTAATGTTTATGTAAACCTTGCGCCTGCCGTGAATGTGGGGCAAAACCTGGTCGTAGATCTTTCGACGCAAATCTTTTGCCATAACGATTATCCGGAAACCATTACAGACTATGTCACACTGCAACGAGGCTCGGCTTATGGCGGCGTGTTATCTAATTTTTCCGGGACCGTAAAATATAGTGGCAGTAGCTATCCATTTCCGACCACCAGCGAAACGCCGCGGGTTGTTTATAATTCGAGAACGGATAAGCCGTGGCCGGTGGCGCTTTATTTGACGCCTGTGAGCAGTGCGGGCGGGGTGGCGATTAAAGCTGGCTCATTAATTGCCGTGCTTATTTTGCGACAGACCAACAACTATAACAGCGATGATTTCCAGTTTGTGTGGAATATTTACGCCAATAATGATGTGGTGGTGCCTACTGGCGGCTGCGATGTTTCTGCTCGTGATGTCACCGTTACTCTGCCGGACTACCCTGGTTCAGTGCCGATTCCTCTTACCGTTTATTGTGCGAAAAGCCAAAACCTGGGATATTACCTCTCCGGCACAACCGCAGATGCGGGCAACTCGATTTTCACCAATACCGCCTCGTTTTCACCAGCGCAGGGCGTCGGCGTACAGTTGACGCGCAACGGTACGATTATTCCAGCGAATAACACGGTATCGTTAGGAGCAGTAGGGACTTCGGCGGTAAGTCTGGGATTAACGGCAAATTACGCTCGTACCGGAGGGCAGGTGACTGCAGGGAATGTGCAATCGATTATTGGCGTGACTTTTGTTTATCAATAAAGAAATCACAGGACATTGCTAATGCAGGTACGCAATATTGCCTGAAGCTAAAAAACTGCACGTTAGCCCTTCGTAGGCCAGATAAGACGCGTCAGCGTCGCATCTGGCATAAACAAAGCGCACTTTGCGGGTCTTTTCCCCTCACCCTAACCCTCTCCCCGGAGGGGCGAGGGGACTGTCCGGGCACATTTTTAGACTTTGTCATCAGTCTGAGCCTGCCATTGGCAGGCTCTGGTGTTCTTTTACGCTACCATGCTAATAATCAGCACAATAATCAGCCCAACCACGGAGTTGACCAGCTCCAGCAGACCCCAGGTTTTCAACGTGTCTTTTACTGACAGGTCAAAGTAACCTTTGAACAACCAGAAAGATGCATCGTTAATGTGGGTGAGGGTGTTGGAACCCGCAGCCGTCGCCAGCACCAGCAGCGCCGGATTCACGCCAACCAGCTGACCAGTTGCTGGATCTAGGATTGCAGCACTGATAATCCCGGCGGCGGTCATCGCCGAAACGACACCCTGACCCGTCGCCAGACGAATTAGCACAGTGATCAGCCATGCCATGATGTAGGGCGAGATATTGCCGTGGGACATCAACATGCCGATGGTGTCGCCAATGCCGGTGTCGATGATGGTCTGCTTCAGCACGCCACCCGCACCGATGATCAGAATCACCATTGCAATACTCTTCACCGCGCTTTCAAAAGCGTTCATCACCCACTGCATGTCATGACCACGTGCGGTGCCAAAGAGTACGAATGCAACCACCATCGCAATAAACATTGCAATCGGCGAGGAACCGATAAAGTTAACCACTTCCCAGGCAGGGGTATCTTTTACCAGCCAGATATTGGCGATGGTGGTAGAGATCATAATGATCGCCGGGATCAGCGGCACCAGAATCGAAACGCCGAAAGAGGGCAGATTATTCATATCTACCGGTTGATCTGCTTTCAGGAATGATGGCGTTGGGCGCTCAAGATTGCCGAGGAACTTCGGCAGGATCAGACCTGCGCAGATTACACTTGGGATCGTCACCAGTACGCCATAGATATAAACCATCCCCATATCCGCGCCATAAGCATTCACCAGCGCCACCGGACCCGGCTGCGGTGGGAACAGTGAATGTGCGGTAGTGGCAGCTGCTACTGCCGGGATCGCCAGTTTCAGGAACGGAATTTTAGCTTCGGCGGCAATAACAATAACCAGCGGCGCTAACATGATAAAGGCCACTTCATAGAACATCGCCAGACCAAAAATCAGGCCGATGATAATCACCGACAGCTGTACATAGCGCAGACCGAGACGCGCCAGCAGCGTATGCGCTATCTGGTGAGCCGCGCCGGAGTCGACCATCAATTTACCGATGACCGCACCGAACACCACGATGATAGCCAGTTCCCCCAGCGTGTTGCCGAAGCCCGCTTTCATAGTGTGCAGCAGCGACATCAAATCCATGCCCGCCAGCATCCCGACGGACAGCGCCGCCACCAACAAAGCCACCATTGAATTGATTTTGAACTTCAAATTCAGTACCAGCATCAGGCCGATACCGAATACTACCCAGAGAATGTTAAGCACATGCATAACGTTTTACCTTACCTGGTTGAACCGTTGTTATTTTGGGCGACATGTTATGTAAATTGGTCAACCATTGTTGCGATGAATGTCACATCCTCTGATCAATAACCATCGATAACCTTTTGCTGCAATTTGCAGCAACAACCAGGAGAGTGAAATTCTTGTGATGTGGTTAACCAATTTCAGAATTCGGGTTGACATGTCTTACCAAAAGGTAGAACTTATACGCCATCTCATCCGATGCAACGCCACGGCTGCGGTCTGGTTGTTCATCCGGATACCTAAACAACTCCAGGGTTCCGCGTCTCTTTGCTGTGGAACCCACTATGTGAAAGAGGAAAAATCATGGAACAGACCTGGCGCTGGTACGGCCCAAACGATCCGGTTTCTTTAGCTGATGTCCGTCAGGCGGGCGCAACTGGCGTGGTTACCGCGCTGCACCATATCCCGAACGGCGAAGTATGGTCCGTAGAAGAGATCCTCAAACGCAAGGCGATCGTTGAAGACGCAGGCCTGGTGTGGTCTGTCGTAGAAAGCGTACCAATTCACGAAGATATCAAAACCCACACTGGCAACTATGAGCAGTGGATCGCTAACTATCAGCAGACTCTGCGCAACCTGGCGCAGTGCGGCATTCGCACCGTGTGCTACAACTTCATGCCGGTGCTCGACTGGACCCGTACTGACCTCGAATACGTGCTGCCAGACGGCTCCAAAGCGCTGCGCTTCGACCAGATCGAATTCGCTGCATTCGAAATGCATATCCTGAAACGTCCAGGCGCGGAAGCGGATTACACCGAAGAAGAAATTGCTCAGGCTGCTGTTCGCTTCGCCACTATGAGCGATGAAGACAAAGCGCGTCTGACCCGTAACATCATCGCTGGTCTGCCGGGCGCGGAAGAAGGGTACACCCTCGACCAGTTCCGTAAGCACCTGGAGCTGTACAAAGATATCGACAAAGCCAAACTGCGCGAAAACTTTGCCGTCTTCCTGAAAGCGATTATTCCGGTTGCCGAAGAAGTTGGCGTGCGTATGGCTGTTCACCCGGACGATCCGCCGCGCCCGATCCTCGGCCTGCCGCGCATTGTTTCCACCATTGAAGATATGCAGTGGATGGTTGATACCGTAAACAGCATGGCAAACGGTTTTACCATGTGCACCGGTTCCTACGGCGTGCGTGCTGACAACGATCTGGTTGATATGATCAAGCAGTTCGGTCCGCGTATTTACTTCACCCATCTGCGCTCCACCATGCGTGAAGATAACCCGAAAACCTTCCACGAAGCGGCGCACCTGAACGGTGACGTTGATATGTACGAAGTGGTGAAAGCGATTGTTGAAGAAGAACACCGTCGTAAAGCGGAAGGCAAAGAAGACCTGATCCCGATGCGTCCGGACCACGGTCATCAGATGCTGGACGACCTGAAGAAGAAAACCAACCCAGGTTACTCCGCAATTGGTCGTCTGAAAGGCCTGGCCGAAGTTCGCGGTGTCGAACTGGCGATCCAGCGCGCTTTCTTTAGCCGTTAATACCCACCGGCATGGCTGCGCGCCGTGCCGGTTCCTTCTTCCTTGCCGTCACTCTCTGAAGACGGATTCTGGAGTTTACGATGACTACTATTGTTGACAGCAATCTGCCGGTTGCCCGCCCGTCATGGGATCATTCTCGTCTGGAATCACGCATTGTGCATCTCGGTTGCGGGGCGTTTCACCGCGCGCACCAGGCGCTGTATACCCATCATCTGCTGGAAAGCACCGACAGCGACTGGGGTATCTGCGAAGTTAACCTGATGCCAGGCAACGACCGCGTGCTGATCGAAAACCTGAAAAAACAGCAACTGCTGTACACCGTAGCGGAAAAAGGCGCGGAAAGCACCGAGCTGAAAATTATCGGTTCGATGAAAGAAGCGCTGCATCCGGAAATCGACGGTTGCGAAGGTATTCTCAACGCGATGGCGCGTCCGCAGACGGCGATTGTCTCCCTGACGGTCACGGAAAAAGGCTACTGCGCTGATGCGGCAAGCGGTCAGCTGGATCTCAATAACCCACTGATCAAGCACGATCTGGAAAACCCGACTGCGCCGAAGTCCGCGATTGGTTACATCGTCGAAGCCTTGCGTCTGCGTCGTGAAAAAGGGTTGAAAGCGTTTACGGTGATGTCCTGCGATAACGTGCGTGAAAACGGTCATGTGGCGAAGGTCGCGGTACTGGGACTGGCTCAGGCACGCGATCCGCAGCTGGCGGCATGGATTGAAGAGAACGTCACCTTCCCATGCACCATGGTTGACCGCATCGTTCCAGCGGCGACGCCAGAAACCTTACAGGAAATTGCTGACCAGCTGGGTGTTTACGACCCGTGCGCCATTGCCTGCGAACCGTTCCGTCAGTGGGTGATTGAAGATAACTTCGTTAATGGTCGCCCGGACTGGGATAAAGTGGGCGCACAGTTCGTTGCAGACGTTGTGCCGTTCGAAATGATGAAGCTGCGTATGCTGAACGGCAGCCACTCTTTCCTGGCGTACCTCGGTTACCTCGGCGGCTATGAAACTATTGCCGACACCATGACTAACCCGGATTATCGCAAAGCGGCCTTTGCCCTGATGATGCAGGAACAAGCGCCAACGCTGTCGATGCCGGAAGGTACGGACCTGAACGCCTATGCGACGCTGCTGATCGAGCGTTTCAGCAACCCATCTCTGCGTCACCGTACCTGGCAGATTGCAATGGACGGCAGCCAGAAGTTACCGCAGCGTCTGCTGGACCCGGTGCGTCTGCACCTGCAAAACGGCGGCAGCTGGCGTCACCTGGCGCTGGGCGTGGCTGGCTGGATGCGTTACACCCAGGGCGTGGATGAGCAGGGTAATGCCATTGACGTGGTCGACCCGATGCTGGCCGAGTTCCAGAAGATTAACGCGCAGTATCAGGGCGCAGACCGCGTGAAAGCGCTGCTGGGCCTGAGCGGTATTTTTGCCGATGATCTGCCGCAGAATGCCGACTTTGTTGGCGCGGTGACTGCGGCATATCAGCAGCTGTGCGAACGCGGTGCGCGCGAGTGTGTGGCTGCGCTGTAACTAACTGATTACCCTACAGACTTACTGGTCAATCAAACTGGTATTTGGTTGACCAGTTTTCGTTTTCTTGCCCACCTGTACGTGCCAACTTCCAGTGCTAATGGTATAGTTTGAGATTAACGGGGGCCGTAAAATTGCCCGTTGTAGGCCGGATAAGGCGTTCACGCCGCATCCGGCAAAAATTTGATTAACCGCACCTAACGGACACAACACCATGAAATCTGCCACCTCTGCGCAAAGACCTTACCAGGAAGTCGGGGCGATGATCCGCGATCTGATCATAAAGACGCCGTACAATCCTGGCGAACGGCTGCCGCCGGAGCGTGAAATTGCAGAAATGCTTGATGTCACGCGGACGGTGGTACGTGAAGCGCTGATCATGCTGGAGATCAAAGGGCTGGTGGAAGTGCGCCGGGGTGCCGGTATCTATGTTCTTGATAGCTCAGGCAGCCACAACACAGACAGTCCGGATGCCAACGTCTGCAATGATGCGGGTCCTTTTGAGCTGTTACAGGCGCGTCAGTTACTGGAAAGTAACATCGCCGAGTTTGCCGCCCTGCAGGCTACCCGCGAAGATATCGTCAAAATGCGTCAGGCATTGCAACTGGAAGAGCGTGAACTGGCTTCCAGTGCGCCGGGCAGCAGCGAAAGCGGTGACATGCAGTTCCATCTCGCTATTGCCGAAGCAACGCATAACAGCATGCTGGTGGAGCTGTTCCGTCAGTCCTGGCAGTGGCGGGAAAACAACCCAATGTGGATCCAGTTGCACAGCCATCTGGATGACAGCCTGTATCGCAAAGAGTGGTTGGGCGATCACAAACAGATCCTCGCCGCGTTAATCAAAAAAGATGCCCGAGCGGCGAAGCTGGCAATGTGGCAGCATCTGGAAAACGTTAAGCAACGTCTGCTGGAATTCTCGAACGTTGACGATATTTATTTTGATGGCTATCTGTTTGATTCATGGCCGCTGGATAAAGTCGACGCCTGACTTATTATAATAAGCGCAAGGGTAAACGTTCCTTGCGCTTTCTTAAATTAAGAAGTCGCAATGAGTATTACTTTGTAAATTGCAGGGTATTGTTTAAATATCTGTATAACCTGAATGTTAGTACTCATTGTTCCTGGTAGTTATTTACCAATATAATTCCATTCACCATTTTTTAATTCAAACAGTTCTGGAAGAGATGACGGTTGCAGAGTCATACGTTTGAGTGGTGCATTTTCATCACCCGGGATAACTTTATATCCCATTTTTGCATGGATCTCCGCGGTACCGGGATAGGCTTCTATACCAATTATTGGGTCATTACCCAACTCAATATTAGCATTAAGTAATGCGGCAAGGGCGAATCCGGAAGAATTTGCCACCCCTGAGACAGTCATTATCTGATCAATATAGATATCAATCCTTGGCTGCTCATTGGTCCATCTTTTTGCCTGAGAAGCTGGAAGGGTTGAAATATATCCTATCGTGGTTCCGGCGTAACCTGGAACATTGCAACCAGGGCCTAATGTTATTTCATGAACTGTATAGTCCTCAACAGGATCGAAAGGGCTCTTCATAAATAAATTTAGCCGTAATCCTTCTGCTAACTCTGTGGCAGCATGCGCCTTTTTACATATACCACCATATATTTCGTCTAAAACTGTGGTGATTTTCAAGTTTCGATAGAGCATACGTCCTGTTGTTGTAATACCATCGGATTCTCTGCATGTTTCTGTCACATAATTAAATGGCCAGGGCTCTTTACTAATATCAAGTTTTCTAATTTCGACAACGCTTTTTCCATCGTAATTATGGTTATTGCCACGAGCAAGAGGCAGAAGATAGATATTTTCCGTATCCAGGCGTGCATATTCATATCGACGTGTTAACTCACTGTCGACTTTTGGATGATGAAGGAAGTGATTATCTGTAATAATTTGACTCTGAAGGGCATTGCTTAATGGCATAGACATAATAGTTACCTTTTATGAGTATTTCACTGATGTTTAGAAAAATAGATAAATTTTTCTGTAGTAAAAAAGAAGTAAACAAATGACATGCATGTTTCTGTTGTAGTGATATCAACTCTACATGGTGATATTAAAGGGTAGGAAACACTCTAAAGTATCAAAAAACGCTCATTTAAAATTATTTGCATGCAATTAAAAAGCATATCTTATAACTAATTGGAATTTGATGTTGCTATATTG
>NZ_SJWV01000107.1:0-13865 GCF_004352695.1 Escherichia sp. KCJ4928 | reverse complement strand
CCGCCAGTTTAAACAATAAATATAACGGCTGATTAGCGAACTAATTTTGCTCTAAGCTCGTCGGCTTCTTCTTTTGGATAGGTGACCAATAAAGGATCAATGGTATAACCGCCGTAAATTTTATCCCCGCGCGTATACATCCAGTCTGAAATATCTTCTTTCTTGATTTTCCACTCCTGGCCATATTCTACGTTTGTAACAATACCAGGGTCATTGCTGATTACGCCAATAAACATGCCGTTAGAATAAGTGACATCCGTGAGCCAGAAATGCTCGGTTCTTCCGTGATCGGTTATCGGGGCTTTGACTGCGAAAGTATCGGCATCTTTTTTATTCATAACCTCGATGAATTTATCGGTTTCTTTCCGCGCATGTTTAATCGCGTCAGACATCGCTTGTTTATCATAACCTCCTGTCACTAACGTATCCGAAACTTCACTAAAGCCCGCGGTAGTAAAAAATAGCAGGCTCAACATGAGTAATATCTTTTTCATTTTTTCTCCAGAATCTCTGTGTAGTAAAAGTTAGCAAAACCTGTGGAAGTGAATCATTATCAGGTTGGAATTGAATTGTATCCTGATGAAATTACATTATCATTTTTATTCTTGAGTGGGCTCTTCCCATATAGAAATAATTATAATGGGCAGTGTTATTATTCATTGAAATATAATATTGCTGCCCTTGAAACATTATGAAGACAAATATAAAAGTATTTACATCAACAGGTGAAATGACCACTCTCGGTCTTGAACTGGGCAAAGGCGGTGAAGGCGCGGTTTATGATATCAATGAGTTTGTCGATAGCGTCGCCAAGATTTATCACACGCCGCCACCCGCCTTAAAACAGGACAAACTTGCCTTTATGGCTGCGACAGCTGACGCGCAATTGTTGAATTATGTCGCCTGGCCGCAGGCAACGCTTCACGGTGGACGAGGCGGAAAAGTTATCGGTTTTATGATGCCAAAAGTTTCTGGTAAAGAACCGATTCATATGATCTATAGCCCGGCACATCGTCGTCAACGTTACCCTCATTGTGCGTGGGATTTTCTACTCTATGTTGCGCGCAATATTGCTTCATCTTTTGCTACGGTTCACGAGCACGGGCACGTCGTGGGTGACGTAAACCAGAACAGTTTTATGGTAGGTCGCGACAGCAAAGTGGTGTTGATTGATAGCGACTCCTTTCAGATTAACGCCAATGGCACACTGCATTTATGCGAAGTCGGCGTGTCGCATTTTACGCCGCCAGAGCTACAAACCTTGTCGTCATTTGTCGGCTTTGAACGCACAGAAAATCACGATAATTTTGGCCTTGCGTTGCTGATTTTTCACGTCTTGTTTGGTGGCCGGCATCCTTATTCTGGTGTGCCGCTTATCTCTGATGCGGGTAATGCGCTGGAGACGGATATTACCCATTTCCGTTATGCCTACGCGTCAGATAATCAGCGACGTGGTTTAAAACCGCCGCCACGATCGATTCCGCTATCGATGTTACCGAGTGATGTTGAAGCCATGTTTCAGCAGGCATTCACGGAAAGTGGCGTGGCAACCGGGCGTCCGACGGCTAAAGCGTGGGTAGCGGCACTTGATTCTCTGCGCCAACAGTTAAAGAAATGTCCCGTTTCGGCAATGCATGTTTATCCCGCTCATTTGACCGACTGCCCGTGGTGTACGCTGGATAATCAAGGCGTTATCTATTTTATTGATCTCGGCGAAGAGGTCATTACCACCGGCGGTGATTTTGTGCTGGCGAAAGTCTGGGCGATGGTGATGGCGTCAGTAGCACCGCCAGCATTGCAACTGCCATTACCCGATCATTTCCAACCGACTGGCAGGCCGCTTCCTTTAGGCCTGTTACGGCGCGAATACATCATTCTGCTTGAGATCGCACTGTCAGCATTATCGCTGCTGCTTTGCGGCCTTCAGGCAGAACCGCGTTATATTATTTTGGTTCCTGTGCTGGCGGCTATCTGGATTATTGGCAGTCTGACAAGCAAAGCTTATAAAGCAGAAATCCAGCAACGCCGTGAGGCATTTAATCGCGCGAAAATGGACTATGACCATTTAGTCAGCCAGAGCCAACAGTTGGGCGGGCTGGAAGGTTTTATCGCCAAACGGGCGATGCTCGAAAAAATGAAGGACGAAATTCTCGGGTTACCGGAAGAAGAGAAACGCGCTCTGGCAGCACTTCATGACACTGCAAGGGAACGGCAGAAGCAGAAGTTTCTGGAGGGATTATTTATTGATGTTGCCTCTATTCCCGGCGTTGGCCCTGCGCGTAAAGCGGCGTTACGGTCTTTTGGTATTGAAACAGCCGCAGATGTTACCCGTCGTGGCGTTAAGCAAGTGAAAGGGTTTGGCGACCATCTGACCCAGGCGGTTATCGACTGGAAAGCGAGCTGTGAACGCCGTTTTGTGTTCAGGCCGAATGAAGCGATAACGCCAGCAGACAGACAAGCGGTAATGGCGAAAATGACCGCCAAACGACATCGGCTGGAATCGACGTTGACTGTCGGCGCGACAGAGTTGCAGCGATTCCGCCTTCATGCTCCAGCACGGACCATGCCGTTGATGGAACCTTTACGTCAGGCGGCAGAAAAACTGGCTCAGGCGCAGGCAGATTTAAGCCGCTGCTGAGCCATTTTCTTTTAACGAAACACCACTTCCGCCCAGCGTGCCAGCCCGGCGGTGACGGAGCCAAAGTCATCGCCGCCTGCAATCGGAATTCCCGGCAACTGTTCTGCCAGCGCTTTTTTAATCAGCGGCGAACGGGCGCTACCGCCGGTCAGGTAGATAACGTCCGGTTTTTCCTGGGCGTTATCCAGGGCCAGTTGCACCTGTTCCAGAATCCGCGCCAGTGGCTGGCTGAGGGCGCTTTCCAGCCCTTGCTGGCTAATCAGCGTAGCCAGTTCATCGCTGATAAACGGCAGTGAGGCGCGGGTTTCCGCTACGCTTGAAAGAGCAATTTTGCACTCTTCTGCGCTACGCACCAGGCGATAGCTTAAACGCTGACGCCAGACTTTCTGTAGCAGGGCCACTTTTTCCGGTTCGCGGGCATCGCGTACCAGATCGTTAAGCAGACGACCGTTGGCACTACTGTAGAAATCACTCTGCGCAGGTACGTCGTTGATGGCAACCGCATTCCACCACGGCAGAATCGGCAGGGCGATGCCTTTTTCGGTTTCGCCACCCATGCCCAGTAACGGCATCAGGTTTTTAAACGCCAGTGCGATGTCCAGATCGTTACCGCCAATACGGCAACCACTGTGACCCAGCAGGCTGGCTTCACGATCGAGACGCGAACGCCACTGCGGCCCCATCAGCAGCAATGAACAGTCAGTCGTACCACCGCCGATATCCACCACCAGCACCCGTTTTTCTTCCTGCAAGGTGGCTTCGTAATCCAGCCCAGCCGCGACCGGCTCGTACTGGAATACCACGTCCCTGAATCCGGCACGCTTCGCCGCGCGTTCCAGAATCCCTTGCGCCTGGGCGTTTGCTTCATCGCCGCCCAGCCCCTGGAAGTTGATCGGGCGACCAATCACCGCCTGAGTAATCGCTTCTGGCAGCTGCGCCTGCGCCTGCTGGCGAATGTGCAACATCATTGCGCAGACCAGATCCTCAAACAGCGCTACCTGCTGCGGTTTTAAGCCGCTGGCACCGAGGAACGATTTTGGTGATTTCACAAACCACACTTCTTCTGGATCATCAATGTACTGTGCCAGTGAGGAAAGACCGAACTGCACGCTTTTCGCCGTAACATCGATATCTTCTTCGCGGTTATAACGAATCGCCCGACGTAACAGCGCCTGCGTTTCATCGTCGTCTGCCGGAACATCATGATGGCGGTACAGCCATTCACTTACTGCTTCACGCGTTGGCGCGCAAAGCATTGAAGGCAGCAGCGTGCTGTCGTTTTCCATTTTCAGTAATTGCGGTTTACCGTCACGCATGACCGCCACTGAACAGTTTGCTGTACCGTAATCAAAACCAATAAACACGAATTAATCCCCATGCCGGTGAAGAAGGGGCGTGACTTTAGCGAAATGTTGCCGTCGCGACAACCGGAATATGAAAGCAAAGCGTAGCGTCTGAATAACGTTTATGCTGAAAGCGGATGAATAAGGAGATGCGATGTATACCCTGAACTGGCAGCCGCCGTATGACTGGTCGTGGATGTTGGGATTTCTCGCCGCCCGTGCGGTGAGTGGTGTGGAAACGGTCGCTGAGGATTATTATGCCCGTAGTCTGGCGGTGGGCGAATATCGCGGCGTGGTGACTGCTATTCCGGATATAGCCCGCCATACTCTGCACATAAATTTAAGTGCAGGTTTAGAACCCGTTGCCGCTGAGTGTCTGGCGAAAATGAGCCGCCTGTTTGATCTGCAATGTAACCCGCAGATTGTTAACGGTGCGTTGGGCAAGTTAGGCGCGGCGCGGCCCGGATTGCGTTTACCCGGCTGTATTGATGCTTTTGAGCAGGGTGTGCGGGCGATTTTAGGCCAACTGGTGAGCGTGGCGATGGCGGCAAAATTGACTGCCAAAGTTGTACAGCTTTATGGCGAACGGCTGGATGATTTTCCGGAGTATATCTGCTTCCCCACGCCTCAGCGGCTGGCAGCAGCCGACCCGCAGGCATTAAAAGCGTTAGGCATGCCGTTGAAACGGGCAGAGGCACTGATTCATCTGGCAAATGCGGCGCTGGAGGGCAGCTTACCAATGACAATTCCGGGCGATGTGGAGCAGGCGATGAAAACGCTGCAAACTTTTCCGGGTATCGGGCGCTGGACGGCGAATTATTTCGCTTTGCGTGGCTGGCAGGCGAAAGATGTTTTTCTGCCGGATGATTATCTGATTAAACAGCGATTTCCGGGGATGACACCGGCACAAATCCGCCGTTATGCCGAGCGCTGGAAGCCCTGGCGTTCTTATGCGCTGTTGCATATCTGGTATACGGAAGGCTGGCAACCAGACGGAACGGACGAATTGTAGGCCTGATACGTCGCATCAGGCAATGGGCAAACGCTCCCTCAGTTAATCGCGAAATAACTGCTATTCACCAGCAAATCCAGCGGTTGGGCATCGGCAATCACATCACCATAAATCAGATCGACGCCGATGCCAGAAAGCGTATCCATCACTAAGGGTAAAACGACTGGCCCGGCGATGGTTTTCATCCCGAGTCGCTGAGCGTGCCCCTGAATAATCGTAATCAGCATCTCATCCATCAAATTACCCTGCACGTTGGCGCATAACTCACCATCAAGTAGCAGGTAATCTGCCATATTCGCTTTCAGCGAGTTGAAGATTTGCAGATCGCGGCCCACCTGGCTGAGCACTATCCGACATCCCGCCAGCCGCAGTTTTTGCACGCTTTCTGCGTGATCTAAAATCGCTTCAGCCGGAATAATCAGGTGTAATAACCGTGGTGGTAGAGGGCTATTTTCCAGCTGCTCAAGCAGATCATTCACCAGCGTGGCGCTACTCAAACCGGCAACGGAAAGGGGGAGGGCGATGCTTATGCCTTTACTGGCAACCGCTTTTGCGGCCAGCTGGAAAAATTCGTGGAATACCCGTCGGTCAAGAGCATGGCTAAGTGCCGGATCGCTGAAGCTACGACGAAATTTTTGTTCATCAATAATCTCGCCTTCGCAACTCCAGAGTTTAAGCGAAATCAGCCACAAATTACGCGCTTCCGGGATCCGCGGCGAAGCGACACCGTGGGCCATCATCATCAACTGATTCTCTTTAATCATCCGCCACTGTTCATCAAGCGACATCGCCGCCCGTTCGCTATGTGCGGCAGCTTGCTGTGGTTCGTAAACCGTCACCCGGCCCCGTCCACCATTTTTGGAGGCATAACAGGCGATATCAGCCTGCGACATCACTTCTGCCGCCTGATGATTGTTGTCATCAATCAAGGTAATCCCGGCACTGGCACCTACCCGATGCACACGGCCTTCCCATATAAAGTGATAGTCATTCACGGCACTGATAATGCGTGTAGCGATAAAACGCGCGCTTTCAACATTACAGTCTGGTAGCAGCAGACCAAATTCATCCCCACCGAGTCGCGCCAGCACGTCGCTGGAACGCAGCATACTCAGCATCAACGACGCCAGTTCGCGCAGCAAAGCGTCGCCCGCCGCATGCCCGGCGCTGTCATTCACCGCTTTAAAGCGATCAAGATCGATAAACACCAGGGCATGTCGCTGATGTGTACTGTTTACCGTTTGCAGCAGCATACGCAGTTGCTTCTCAAAACTGGCGCGATTGGCGAGATGCGTCAGTGCATCATGGGAGGCGCTGTAGCTCAGCTGGCGCAGCATTTTGCGTGATTCGGTAACGTCCTGAATCACCAGAACCGAACCAATATTGCTGCCGTCCAGAGTACTTAACGGCGTAATACTGTAATGCACGTCGTAGCTGCCGCCGCTCCGGCAGTGCAACACCACATCTTGTTCAATCGCGGAACGTGAGGTGTCGGCACTGTAAATGTTCTCCATCAGGGGACCATTGTCGCCAAAGGTAATATGCAACACCGTCAGGAGCGGAACACCTAATGCTTCTTCCTGCGTCCAGCCGCTCATCTTCTCCGCCACTGGATTCATAAAGGTAATTTTCATTGCCATATCAATACAGACCACGGCTTCGCCGATGGAGTCCAGCGTTATGTGCAGGCGCTCTTTTTCCTGAAACAATGCCTCGTTAAGCTGTTTAACCTCAGTCATATCCATATTAATGCCGAGCAGGCGTTCGACTTCGCCTTCTTTATTCAGTACCCGGTTGGCGAGGGCGCGGATATGGCGAATACCGTCTTTTACGGTAATGCGAAATTCCAGTTTAAAGGGCGAGCGTGATTGCAACGAATCACGAATCACTTTTTCGGCATGCTGGCGATCTTCCGGCAGCACGCACTCGTACCACACCTGCCAGTTCGGTTTGATATGTGGAGGAATTTCATACAGCTCGAACATCCGCTTATCCCAGCTAAAAATATTCGGCTTCAGCTCCCACTCCCAGATGCCAATCCCGCCCGCTTCGTTAGCCAGCGTGATGCGCTCCATCAGTTGCTGATTCACCTGTTCGGTGCGTTTTAGCTCGTTAATGTCTTCAATCTGAGCGATAAAATAGAGCGGCGTGCCATCCGTGTGGCGCACCAGTGAGACGGCAAGCAACGCCCAGACAACATCGCCATTACGGTTGTAGTAGCGTTTTTCCATTGAATAGGTGTTTATTTCACCGCTTATCAGCTTTTCAACCTGTTGGAGATCTTTATTGAGATCCTCCGGCCAGGTCAGTTGCTGAAAGGTGAGTCCGCGCAGCTCTTCCTGACTGTACCCGAGAAACTGGCAGAGCGCTTTGTTGGTTTGCAGCCATTGTCCCTCGGTGCCCACTAACGCCATACCGATAGCGGAATATTCCATGGCGTTCCGAAAACGGGTTTCGCTTTCGGAAATGTGTTTGCGTTCCGCACGAAAGGCATACATCACCATCGTCATGATGTTGGCGGGCAGCAGGATCAGCAAAAACGGTAGCCACGGCATATGGCTCATCAGGTATGTACGCGGCGTAGCAAGCAGGGAGGGATCCGCGGCCATCATCAGCGACACCATCATCACCGTGGTAAGGAAGATCAAAAAGGCTTCCATTCGTGGCAGGCGCACGGCGCTCCACATCAACAGCACAATAATGAAAGTAAAAGGCCACGGCAGATACAGCATCGAAAGCCAGCTTAACGTCAGTGTGATGGCTAACGTGAGCAGCGACTCAAAAAGCAACCGTGGGTTGCGATGGCGCAGCAGATAGTGTGGTTTAAATAACAATCCCAGCGGCACCAGTGCCAGAGCGCCGATGGATTCTGACAGTACCCATATCAAAAATGCCCTGAGAGGATCGTCTCCGGGCGTCAGCAGGACAACCAGAACACCCCCTAGCAGAGGCGGAACAATGGCGCTGCCGAATGCCAGACGCAGCCAGTCAGCCAGATTTTGCAAGGGGTTATACCACGGCAGCAATTTACGTAGCAGCACTGCCCCGACCACGGCTTCAACAATATTGATGGTCGTCCAGGTCATGTTCAGCGAGCTGGTGGAAAAAAGCAGGATGGATGCGGCGATATTTCCCAGCGAGCAGCTCAGCGCAATTCCCGGCCACATGCGCCCGGCATGGCGATAAAACGCCACCATCATGATGGACGTCGGGAACCACAGTGGGGCGAGTTGGGTGCCAAACTGCGAAAGCTCAAGCGAGAAAAGGGTAAAGATAAACGAGACTAAACCTAAACTGACCAGGTGAAGCAGCGGGTGGGGCAGGGCAATTAATACATGCTGTGATTGTTTGCTCATTACCGCTTTATCCGCAAGACCAGGTCGCCAGTATTCGTTTCTGTGTTTATGCTAGTACAAAAGTTTTACATTTTATATGCGAATTGCTCATAAAGTGACGTAAAGGCGGATAATTTGCGCAACTGCGTATAACATTTTTTACCTTACATAAAACTGATCAACGTAATTTGCCACCGGGAATTCTTTGTCAACAATTAACTCTGAGCGCGCGGCAACGCTATTCGACTGGTATCAGACGGATGAAATCCCTATAATTGCCGCGTTTGGCGCTTCGTCGCCCCCTTCCTAACATCCAGGTTAATCAGGTCGCTAAATATATGACTGATCAGTCTCATCAGTGCGTCATTATCGGTATCGCTGGCGCATCGGCTTCCGGCAAGAGTCTTATTGCCAGTACCCTTTATCGTGAATTACGTGAGCAAGTCGGTGATGAACACATCGGCGTAATTCCCGAAGACTGCTATTACAAAGATCAAAGCCATCTGTCGATGGAAGAACGCGTTAAGACCAACTACGACCATCCCAGCGCGATGGATCACAGCCTGTTGCTTGAGCATTTACAAGCGTTGAAACGCGGCTCGGCAATTGACCTGCCGGTTTACAGCTATGTTGAACATACGCGTATGAAAGAAACGGTGACGGTTGAGCCGAAGAAGGTCATCATTCTCGAAGGCATTTTGTTGCTGACGGATGCGCGTTTGCGTGACGAACTTAACTTCTCCATTTTCGTTGATACCCCGCTGGATATCTGCCTGATGCGCCGCATCAAGCGTGACGTTAACGAGCGTGGGCGTTCAATGGATTCCGTGATGGCGCAATATCAAAAAACCGTGCGCCCGATGTTCCTGCAATTCATTGAGCCTTCTAAACAATATGCGGACATTATCGTGCCGCGCGGCGGGAAAAACCGCATCGCGATCGATATATTGAAAGCGAAAATAAGTCAGTTCTTTGAATAAGCTTGATAAATTGTGTACCGTTCAGTGATAACCTGGTATGCCCTTGACGTAATTGGCGTTAAGGGAGTGATGCGCGAAAGGAGAAAATGCCATGCGTCTGTGTGACCGAGATATTGAAGCCTGGCTTGATGAAGGCCGTTTGTCGATCAACCCACGTCCGCCAGTGGAGCGTATTAACGGCGCGACGGTGGATGTACGCCTGGGCAATAAATTTCGTACCTTCCGTGGTCACACGGCAGCGTTTATCGATCTGAGCGGTCCCAAAGATGAAGTGAGCGCCGCGCTTGACCGCGTGATGAGCGATGAGATCGTTCTCGACGAGGGCGAGGCGTTCTATCTTCACCCAGGAGAGCTGGCGCTGGCGGTGACGCTGGAGTCGGTGACGCTGCCAGCCGATCTGGTGGGCTGGCTGGACGGGCGTTCCTCTTTGGCGCGTTTGGGGCTGATGGTGCACGTCACCGCGCACCGTATCGATCCGGGCTGGTCTGGTTGCATTGTGCTGGAGTTCTACAACTCCGGTAAGCTGCCGCTGGCGCTGCGTCCGGGCATGTTAATTGGTGCGCTGAGCTTTGAGCCGCTTTCCGGCCCGGCGGCGCGACCTTACAACCGCCGTGAAGATGCGAAATATCGCAACCAGCAGGGCGCGGTAGCCAGCCGAATCGATAAAGACTAATTCAGGCCCATTGAGGATACCATGAGACGATTTCTGACGACGCTGATGATACTCCTGGTCGTGCTGGTGGCCGGGTTATCTGCGTTAGTGTTGCTGGTGAATCCGAATGATTTCCGCGACTATATGGTCAAGCAAGTTGCTGCACGTAGCGGTTATCAATTGCAGCTCGACGGGCCACTGCGTTGGCACGTCTGGCCGCAGCTTAGTATCCTCTCCGGGCGAATGTCTCTCACCGCCCAGGGCGCAAGCCAGCCACTGGTTCGCGCCGACAACATGCGTCTGGACGTGGCGCTTTTACCACTACTGAGTCATCAACTGAGCGTTAAGCAGGTGATGCTAAAAGGGGCAGTGATTCAACTGACGCCGCAGACGGAAGCGGTGCGCAGTGAAGACGCTCCGGTTGCACCGCGCGACAATACCTTGCCGGATCTGTCAGACGATCGCGGATGGTCGTTTGATATATCCAGTCTTAAGGTGGCGGACAGCGTGCTGGTGTTCCAGCATGAAGATGACGAGCAGGTGACAATCCGCAATATTCGCCTGCAAATGGAACAAGATCCCCAACATCGTGGCTCATTTGAGTTCTCCGGGCGGGTTAATCGCGATCAGCGCGATCTCACGATATCCCTTAACGGTACGGTAGATGCTTCTGATTATCCGCATGATTTAACGGCGGCTATTGAACAAATTAACTGGCAGTTGCAGGGTGCAGATTTACCAAAACAAGGTATTCAGGGGCAGGGGAGTTTCCAGGCCCAGTGGCAGGAGTCACATAAACGCCTTTCATTTAACCAAATCAGCTTGACCGCCAATGACAGCACGCTGAGCGGGCAAGCACAGGTCACGCTGACAGAGAAACCTGAATGGCAGCTGAGACTGCAATTCCCGCAACTGAATCTTGACAACCTCATCCCGCTTAATGAAACAGCGAATGGTGAAAACGGTGCCGCGCAGCAGGGGCAGAGCCAATCAACATTGCCGCGCCCGGTCATTTCTTCGCGTATTGATGAACCGGCATATCAGGGACTGCAAGGCTTTACGGCTGATATTTTGTTGCAGGCCAGTAACGTGCGCTGGCGCGGAATGAATTTTACAGATGTTGCCACGCAAATGACCAACAAGTCGGGTTTGCTGGAAATTACTCAACTGCAGGGCAAGCTTAACGGTGGACAGGTTTCACTGCCGGGCACGCTGGACGCGACATCAATAAATCCGCGGATAAACTTCCAGCCACGGCTGGAAAACGTTGAGATTGGTACCATTCTGAAGGCGTTTAACTATCCGATTTCGTTGACCGGAAAAATGTCACTGGCTGGTGATTTCTCCGGTGCTGACATAGATGCCGACGCATTCCGCCACAACTGGCAAGGACAGGCACATGTCAAAATGACCGACACGCGCATGGAAGGGATGAACTTCCAGCAGATGATTCAGCAAGCGGTAGAGCGTAATGGCGGTGATGTGAAGGCCGCTGAAAACTTTGATAACGTGACGCGGCTTGACCGCTTTACCACCGATTTGACGTTGAAGGATGGCGTCGTGACGTTAAACGACATGCAAGGTCAATCGCCTGTGCTGGCGCTGACAGGGGAAGGCATGTTGAATCTGGCAGATCAAACCTGCGACACCCAGTTTGATATTCGGGTCGTGGGTGGCTGGAACGGGGAAAGCAAACTGATTGATTTCCTCAAAGAAACGCCAGTACCGCTGCGGGTTTATGGCAACTGGCAGCAACTCAATTACAGTCTGCAAGTGGATCAGTTACTGCGCAAACATCTACAGGACGAAGCGAAACGTCGCCTGAATGACTGGGCCGAGCGGAATAAAGATTCCCGCAATGGCAAAGATGTGAAGAAGTTGCTGGAGAAGATGTAGGTTACCAGGTGACCTGTCCTGTAGGCCTGATAAGACGCGTAAAGCGTCGCATCAGGCGTTCGCGGCGGCACCATTATATTCTGAATATGTAAGATCGAAGGCTGTTCCGTTCACTTGATGTTCCTCACTACTATGGAACGCTCAAGCCGGTGAACGTGCCAGGGTGGCTCAATCGCCACCACCCTGGCAACCCGGGCTCCCGGCGGTAAATCGCCGCTGGCGCGGTTCCCTCATCTTATTCCTTTCGGCTATCGGGTAAAATGACCGATACCATCACACCTCGTACTCCAACTCGCCATCCTTATGCAGCGGAATAATCTGCACCTTCTGCACGCGATGGCTTTCCACCTGCAACGTTTTAAGCAAATAATCCCCCACCTGAACTTCTTCGCCAGGTTTTGGAATACGCTGTAAATATTCCATCAACAGCCCGGCAATGGTGTGATATTCACGTTTTTCATCCAGCGGCAGCGGCACATATTGCACCAGATCTTCCAGCGGCATATGACCATTCGCCGTCCAGGAACCGTCCGCATTCTTCTGAATATCATGGCGGGCGTCGATCTCTTCCACTTCGTTCGGTAAGTTACCGGCAATGGTTTCAGTGACGTCACTTAATGTCACAATCCCTTCCACCGAGCCAAACTCATCCACCACAAAAGCAAAGTGCGTGCGGGCATTACGGAACTGCTCCAGGGCAGGTAACAACGGCAAGGTTTCCGGGAACACCAGCGGCTGGCGAATCAACACCCGCAGGTTGAGCGGTTCGCCACGCAGTGACTGTTGTAGCAGGTCGATAACGTGAACAACACCGAGCAAATCTTCTGCGTCATCACCGTCGGTAACCACCAGCCGCGTATGCTGATTTCGCTCCAGCAACTGGCGGATCTCGTCTTCCGGCGCGTTGAGATCGATATGCTCAATATCGTGGCGCGACGTCATAATGCTGCTGACGGTACGCTGGTTAAGATTAAGTACCCGCTCAATCATCCGCCGTTCCTGCGGATTAAAGATCTGCTGGTTACCATGATCCACCAGCATGGACGCGGTTTCGGCGTCCAGTTCCGCATCTTCTTTTTGCCCGCTAAGCAGGCGCATTACCGCTTCGGTAGTCCGCTGGCGTAGCGTCTGGTTAGCGGAAAGAAAACGTCGCCGGTTAAAGATAGCCAACTGATTGAGCGCCTCGATCATCACCGAGAAGCCAATGGCGGCGTACAGGTAGCCTTTCGGAATGACGAAGCCGAAACCTTCTGCCACCAGGCTAAAGCCAATCATCAACAGGAAGCTTAAGCAGAGAATAACGATGGTCGGGTGACTGTTAACAAATTGCGTTAACGGCTTGCTGGCCATCAACATCAGGCTGATAGCGATAACAACGGCGGCCATCATGACCAGTAAATGGTCGACCATCCCGACGGCGGTAATCATTGAGTCGAGTGAGAAGATGGCGTCCAGTACCACAATTTGCGTCACCACGCCCCAGAACTTCGCACCTTTGCGTTGTGTGGGATTATTGCTGTCTTTCCCTTCCAGCCGTTCGTTCAGCTCCATCGTGGCTTTGAACAACAGGAAGAAACCACCAAACAGCATGATTAAGTCGCGGGCGCTAAAGGTAAACGAGCGGAAGCTGAACAGCGGTTGAGTCAGGGTGACCAGCCAGGAGATTGACGCCAGCAGTAACAGGCGCATTAACATCGCCAGCAGCAGCCCGGTAACCCGTGCGCGGTCGCGCTGCTTCGGCGGTAGTTTTTCGGCGAGGATGGCAATAAAGACCAGGTTATCAATGCCGAGGACCAGTTCGATCACAATCAGCGTGATTAACCCGGCCCAGATAGACGGATCGGCAATCCATTCCATAGTAAGTACAAAACCTATTCGTTGTATGACAAATGTCACAATTCGATCATGGATAAATCGGGGCAAAAATGCAATGTTGCAGCACTATTTATCTCATATTATTTGAGGGTAATAACCTCACATTATCCCTGAATTAAAAGTGGTAATAATAA
>NZ_SJWV01000106.1:0-14047 GCF_004352695.1 Escherichia sp. KCJ4928 | reverse complement strand
TATTGATCTTCACTCTGTCATATCTCCGGTAATATGGCGTCAGGCTTCATCATCAGAAAGGGGGCCTGACGCCTGAAAAAGTGAACAACAGACAGTGTTCGGATTATCAATATTCAGTTTTTAACGTTGAACTGGATTCATTACTGCGTTGTTTAAGAATTTCCCGCGCCGAATCTGCCATTATCATGACAGCACCTGCCAGCATCAGAGTATCTTTCAATACCAGGCGACCAGCACCGGATAAATAAGGGAAACCATGATGAGCGTCACCCAATGCGGGTACCCATGCCTCCGGGGTGGTGATTAAAAATGAGAGTGTTACCAGCGGCGTGGTAAATGCCATCAGTCCTCCCAATAAACCTAACCAGCGATTGACAGGATTAGCCAAAACCAGCAGAGCAATAATCACCTCCACGACGCCAAGACCGTTGGAAAAACCATAGGTATTATTGGCCGTTTGCCATGCCCTTGCTTCTGGTTTGTATTCGCCTTCGTGAGTCAGATACTGTTTATAGTCTTCCGGGTGTTCATAAAAGAACGACATTAGTGGACTGTTTGCGACGAATGGTGTAATGCTGTCTGCCTCGTAAGGGACAAACTTTAATAACCCAATCCACATAAAAACAATTGCAATACTCAGACGAATCAATGTCAGGCCAATTTTATCTCCCCGACTTAACAGGTGCAGGTATTTTTCCATTGTGAACATCCTTATTTATACAATACTGCTGTTGCGGTTGAATTATTATCAATTCGCATCGATGTGACTTTCCAGGATGAAGCATTATATTTTCTGGCTATATCAGCAATGGTATCCTCCAGAACTGTCGGTGATGCTGATACTGACGAGACGCTGATATGTTTCAGAATTATTTTATCATCTGCATTGGTGGAAAATGCCATAACGCCAGATAATAGTGTTGCAAATAAAACAGATTTTTTAAACATATAAAATACCATCAATGAAGTGATTAAGAAGTTATAGAGTAACAGGGAATTAATAAGATTCTTTTCTCTGAGACGCCAGAATATTTGTTCTGGCGTCTGATTTTGAGTTTATTTGACTAATGAAAATAGATCATTGAGTGATTCGCTCATCGACGGATGAGTAAATATCTGATCGCGTAATATGCTATAAGGCAGCCCGGCATCCATCACCATTTTCACTATATTGATCATCTCGTGGGAGTCAACACACAGCAGTGATGCCCCTAATATACGTTGGGTTTTATTATCAACAATCGCTTTTAATACCCCACGAGTATCATTCATCACTCTGGCACGCGGAATTGCAGCTACAGGCAATGTCACCACCTGAATATCAGCACCACTCTCTCTGGCCTGTTCTTCTGTCATACCAACCCTGGACAGTGGCGGTGTCATGAATACGGAATAAGGCACATTTTTCCGATCATCAGTACTACGTCTGCCTTCTCCCAGCAACTCATCACGCACAATGCGGTAATCATCCAGTGAAATATAAGTAAATTGCAGCCCGCCGGTAACATCTCCCATCGCCCAAATATTGTCTGCGGTGGTATGTAATTGCTTGTCAACGACAATTGCCCCGCGCTCGTTTACTGCGATACCGGCATTTTCTGGATGTAACGAAGCGGTAGCCGGTTGACGACCGGAAGCTATTAACAGTGCATCCACCGCCAGTTGGGCGTGCTCGCTATGCACTTGCACTTGATTTTCATGGTGACTGATTCGCTCCACATGGGCATTGAGGATAATATCGACGCCCTGATCGCGTAAAATCGTCGCGATATTATCAGCAATATCCCGATCTTCCCGAGGCAAAAACAGCGAAGCTGCTTCTAAAATGGTTACCTTGCTGCCAAAATTAGCGAACATAGAGGCGAACTCAACGCCAATATATCCGCCGCCCAAAATACCTAAATGCCCAGGCAATTCTTTTAGATTAAGTAATCCGGTGCTGTCATATACTCCTGGCGTGGTGGTAATTCCAGGAATTGGCGGAACCACGGCTTGTGCACCGGTATTAATAAAAATTTTCTCGCCATGAATCTCCAGATTTCCCCCAGGCCGATGAACACGCAGGCTATGATTATTGATAAACTCCGCCTGGCCGTCGATCACGTCGATATTGGGCATATCCGCAAGATTATGAAAATTCTTATTACGTAAAAAATTAACCACTTCATTTTTACGCTGTATGGCACGGACAAAATCTGTGTGCTGCTGTGCGTCATGAACCAATGTTTTGGTTGGGATACAGCCGATATTAATACAGGTCCCGCCATACATTGCATTTGATTGTTCGATGAGAGCCACTCGCCAACCTGCTTTTGCCAGCGTGACGGCTAATGTTTTTCCAGCCTTGCCAAAACCAATAATAACTGCCTGATATTTATTCATGATGATTTCCTGTCGAAACGCGTTCATTTGACATCATGACTATAGACGCAAAAGAGCAAATAACATTTCTTCACAACGCTTGATATTTTGTCTTATCGTCTGGTATTTTCTTTTTCTTAATCAGAATCACAAAACAAAAATCATGATTAACTATTTGATGGTATTACATTAATTATTTACTAAGATTGTTGGTGTTTGTAATCAAAAACCACTCAGGAGTCTGATATGGATGCCCTTAGCCGTTTGTTGATGCTTAACGCTCCACAAGGAACGATCGATAAGAATTGCGTGTTAGGAAGTGACTGGCAGCTTCCACATGGTGCCGGGGAATTATCGGTTATTCGTTGGCATGCGTTAACGCAAGGAGCGGCGAAGCTGGAAATGCCGACGGGAGAGATTTTTACATTACGCCCGGGAAATGTGGTCCTGCTACCACAAAATTCAGCTCATCGCCTGAGTCATGTCGATAATGAATCGACCTGTATTGTCTGTGGCACTCTTCGGCTGCAACATTCGGCGCGTTATTTTTTAACGTCTTTGCCGGAAACGCTGTTTTTAGCACCAGTTAACCACAGCGTGGAATATAACTGGCTGAGGGAGGCGATCCCGTTTTTACAACAGGAATCCAGATCGGCGATGCCGGGAGTGGATGCACTGTGTAGCCAGATCTGCGCTACATTCTTTACCCTCGCGGTGCGTGAGTGGATTGCACAGGTTAATACAGAGAAAAACATTCTCAGTTTGCTTCTGCATCCACGTCTTGGTGCGGTAATACAGCAAATGCTGGAAATGCCAGGACACGCCTGGACCGTCGAATCGCTGGCCAGCATCGCCCACATGTCTCGGGCAAGTTTTGCCCAGCTTTTCCGTGATGTTTCCGGAACCACGCCGCTGGCTGTATTAACAAAGTTGCGTCTACAAATAGCGGCCCAGATGTTTTCCCGGGAAATGCTCCCTGTTGTGGTGATCGCTGAGTCAGTAGGCTATGCCAGTGAATCATCTTTTCACAAGGCGTTTGTCCGCGAGTTTGGTTGTACTCCGGGAGAATATCGGGAAAGGGTCAGACAGCTTGCACCCTGAATAAAACCGCCAGAAATCAGGGCAAAGATAATCCGCATTCCGGGAGTTGTGAGCCTTTCAACTATTTCTATTTCCAACGGTGGTTTGGGCTTTATATATTTTTTTCTGATGGACTCTAGCTCAGTTTTTAAATAAAAATGCAAACTAAATTTCTTCAATTAAATAAAGCCCCGACTATTACTTGATACGTGATTATTGTCGGTGATTTTTTTGTACACCATCAGTGTATATCTCAATAACCCCTGAATAAGTAGCTCTGAATAGGTATAAGGGATGTAGCCTTTTTAAATGGATTTCTTATGCCAAAAATGAACGTCGATTTCCCCATAAAATGTGAGCGATGCCGAAAGAAATAAAATTAGTTATTGCATTTGAAGTTTGGATGAAAGATTATCATTTGTCATACAAATGAGGGGTGGTATGTTGCTAGCCAATTAAAAAAGAACGCCATATTTATTGATGATTGATCCCCCGGTGGGGGGGAAACATCGGGCATAAATGGGCATGAAGTAATGGAGTATTAGTTGTGAATGTCAATTTCTTTGTCACCTGTATTGGTGACGCCCTGAAATCAAGAATGGCACGAGACTCCGTGCTGCTACTGGAAAAACTCGGCTGTCGCGTAAATTTCCCGGAGAAACAGGGATGCTGCGGTCAGCCTGCGATCAATAGCGGTTATATCAAAGAAGCGATTCCAGGGATGAAAAATCTGATCGCCGCACTGGAGGATAACGACGATCCCATTATTTCACCGGCTGGCTCTTGCACCTATGCCGTAAAAAGTTACCCGACGTATCTGGCGGATGAACCTGAATGGGCATCACGTGCCGAAAAGGTTGCCGCGCGTATGCAGGATCTCACCTCTTTTATTGTTAATAAATTAGGGGTAGTCGATGTAGGTGCCAGTTTGCAAGGGAGAGCTGTGTATCACCCATCTTGTAGCCTGGCCCGTAAGCTGGGAGTGAAGGACGAGCCACTTACGCTGCTGAAAAATGTGCGTGGACTGGAGCTGTTGACCTTTGCTGAACAGGATACCTGCTGCGGATTTGGCGGCACGTTCTCGGTCAAAATGGCCGAAATATCCGGCGAGATGGTGAAAGAAAAGGTTGTGCACCTGATGGAAGTCCGCCCTGAGTATTTAATTGGTGCTGACGTGAGTTGCCTGCTGAACATCAGTGGGCGATTACAACGTGAAGGGCAGAAAGTCAAAGTGATGCATATTGCTGAAGTGTTGATGAGCCGCTGAGGATATAAAGATGTCGATCAAAACCAGTAATACAGATTTTAAGACACGCATCCGTCAGCAAATTGAAGATCCGATCATGCGCAAAGCGGTGGCAAACGCGCAGCAGCGTATTGGGGCAAATCGGCAAAAAATGGTCGATGAATTGGGGCACTGGGAGGAGTGGCGCGATCGGGCCGCCCAGATACGTGATCATGTTCTGAGTAATCTCGACGCTTATCTGTACCAGCTCTCAGAAAAAGTGACGCAAAACGGCGGTCACGTCTGGTTTGCAAAAACCAAAGAAGACGCTACCCGCTACATTTTACAGGTTGCCCAACGCAAAAATGCCCGGAAGGTGGTGAAATCTAAATCGATGGTGACCGAAGAGATTGGTGTCAATCATGTGTTGCAGGATGCTGGCATTCAGGTGATTGAAACCGATCTGGGTGAATATATTCTCCAGCTGGATCAAGATCCGCCATCTCATGTTGTGGTCCCGGCAATTCATAAAGATCGCCATCAGATCCGTCGAGTGCTACACGAACGTCTGGGCTATGAGGGGCTGGAAACGCCTGAAGCGATGACCTTATTCATCCGGCAAAAAATCCGCGAAGATTTCCTCAGTGCTGAAATAGGTATTACCGGCTGTAATTTCGCGGTGGCAGAGACAGGTTCGGTATGCCTGGTGACCAATGAAGGTAATGCGCGAATGTGTACCACGCTGCCTAAAACGCATATTGCAGTGATGGGAATGGAGCGTATTGCCCCCACGTTTGCCGAGGTAGATGTATTGATCACCATGCTGGCGCGCAGTGCCGTTGGTGCACGTTTGACGGGATACAACACCTGGCTGACAGGACCGCGCGAAGCGGGGCACGTTGATGGTCCTGAAGAGTTTCATCTGGTTATTGTCGATAACGGGCGTTCTGAGGTGCTGGCCTCTGAATTTCGGGATGTGCTGCGCTGTATTCGCTGCGGGGCTTGTATGAATACTTGTCCGGCATATCGCCATATTGGCGGTCATGGATATGGCTCTATTTATCCAGGGCCAATTGGTGCGGTGATTTCTCCGCTACTTGGCGGCTATAAAGATTTTAAAGATTTACCCTACGCCTGCTCTTTATGCACTGCTTGTGACAGCGTGTGTCCGGTGCGTATTCCGCTGTCAAAACTGATTTTGCGTCATCGTCGGGTGATGGCTGAAAAAGGGATCACCGCAAAAGCAGAGCAACGGGCGATAAAAATGTTCGCTTATGCCAATAGTCATCCAGGATTGTGGAAAGTCGGGATGATGGCCGGTGCTCATGCGGCAAGCTGGTTTATCAATGGCGGCAAAACACCACTCAAATTTGGCGCGATTAGCGACTGGATGGAAGCACGCGATCTTCCTGAAGCTGACGGAGAGAGTTTCCGTAGTTGGTTTAAGAAACATCAGGCGCAGGAGAAAAAGAATGGATAATCGGAGCGAATTTTTGAATAACGTTGCTCAGGCACTGGGTCGCCCGCTGCGACTTGAACCGCAAGCAGAAGATGCGCCGCTTAACAACTATGCTAACGAGCGGCTTACCCAACTTAACCAACAGCAGCGCTGTGACGCGTTTATTCAGTTTGCCAGCGATGTTATGTTGACGCGCTGTGAGCTGACCAGCGAGGCGAAGGCGGCAGAAGCTGCAATACGTCTGTGTAAAGAGCTGGGAGATCAGTCGGTCATGATTAGCGGTGACACGAGGCTGGAGGAATTGGGGATTAGCGAACGTTTGCAGCAGGAATGCAATGCCGTTGTTTGGGATCCGGCGAAAGGTGCCGAGAATATCTCGCAGGCAGAGCAGGCTAAAGTGGGTGTCGTGTATGCTGAATATGGTTTAACCGAATCGGGAGGCGTGGTTCTTTTTTCCGCCGCCGAGCGCGGGCGTTCATTGAGCCTGCTCCCGGAATCTTCTCTTTTTATCCTGCGTAAAAGCACAATCCTGCCGCGTGTAGCGCAACTCGCAGAAAAATTGCATCAGAAAGCGCAGGCCGGTGAACGAATGCCGTCCTGCATTAACATCATTAGCGGCCCTAGTTCAACGGCGGATATTGAGCTTATCAAAGTCGTCGGGGTTCATGGCCCGGTGAAAGCGGTGTATCTGATTATTGAGGATTGCTGAGAGAGATATGAGATCTGAACATAAACCTGAAGAAGGCATACGAGGTTGAAAATAGCGTTAAGGACAACCTGACTTAACCCCGTTCCGTCATGGTTATGCTGCTCTTCTGTAAATATCCTGGCATTAGTAATGCCAGGATATTTACAGTGAAAAAGACAGGCATCCATTCCTGAAAACGGGTTCCCTTCCCGGTCATTGTCACTTCAGCTTTATACAGGCACTCTCTATCAGAATGTTGTTTATTACTGCCCAGAGTTTTGTTGGTATTCATCTACCATTTTTTTGACAAGGCAAAACATTACAGAAATTACAATGCTTAGAAAAAATCCCAGAGCCAGGCAAATGGCAGCAGGGTATTTATTTTTTATTTCTGGTGAGCTTATAGTTACACAGCCATCACCGTTCGGATACAATGACCAGTTCCTGGTCAGGTATATCATTTTTGTATAAAGCTCACTGTTAATTGCTGAAGGCGTTTGTATCTCATCGAGAACTTGCCTGCCATTATGATATTCTGACGCATACCATTTGATAATAGAGGCCTGCACGCGAGATATTTCCTCTTCAGCAGTTGGTAAAGCTCTCTTATCTCCTGACCATTCCAGCCTTATTTCTCTGTTCTTGACATCTGGGCTGGTCTGAAAAAATGTAGTAATTCGCTGAATAACATCTTCAGTCATTGTGGTCTGACAGGCAAAATTATTATTGCTATCACAGCTAACAAGTATACCTGGCGTTGTCTGGTTTATTTTTAGGCTGTAAATCACTTTTATATTGTCTTTATTGATATACAGAAACAACAGCACCATAGCCATACATATAGCCATAATAAAAAGGATAACACGAATCTTTTTCTTCAGATAAAATAAAATCTCAATCAGATCGATATCCTGTTTGATTTGTTCACGCATAATATATCCAGAAAATAAAATCTGTCGCAGATAAGGTTGTATTAATAGTCTGTATCAGGAATGTTCGGGTTAAATATCAGCAAAAAGCCAGCATCATGAATACTGGATATGAAGCATGAGAGTTACCCCTATGTTTTATATAACGATTCTGTCCCCATACCTGGAACGGTAACTCTCAATCAGATCGGTTCTTGAGTCAGTTCAAATCACGACTCATTTTTTCGCTCTCACCGGCATCCCATTTGCCACAAAATATCCCGCCGTGCTCCTCGGCAACGCTTCCTGTCCACGAATCATGTCCGCTATTTTCTCGCCAATCATAATTGTCGTGGCGTTCAAATTCCCGGTGATAATCTGCGGCATAATTGACGCATCCACCACGCGCAGGCCTTCCAGCCCGTGTACGCGGCCTTCGCCGTCAACCACGGACATCTCGTCGTAGCCCATTTTGCAGGTACCGCACGGATGGAAGGCGGTTTCGGCGTGATTACGCACGAACTCATCGAGCTGTTCATCCGTCTGACATTCCGTGCCGGGGCTGATTTCGCGGCCACGATACTGATCCAGCGCCGGTTGATGCATGATCTCCCGGGTGATGCGAATTGCGTCGCGGAACTCCTGCCAGTCCTGCTCGTGCGACATGTAGTTAAACAGGATCGCCGGATGCTGGTGCGGGTCGCGGGATTTAATCCGCACATGCCCACGGCTTGGCGAGCGCATTGAGCCGACGTGGCACTGGAAACCGTGCTCTTTCACTGCATTCGAGCCGTTATAGTTAATCGCTACTGGCAGGAAATGGTACTGAATATTCGGCCACGCAAATTCCTCACGGCTGCGAATAAATCCACCTGCTTCAAAGTGGTTGCTGGCACCAACGCCAGTGCCGCCAAACAGCCACTCCGCACCGATTTTCGGCTGGTTCCACCACTGCAGGGCAGGGTAGAGGGAAACCGGTTCTTTGCACTCATATTGCAGATACATCTCCAGATGATCCTGAAGATTTTCGCCGACGCCGGGTAATTCATGCACCAGCGGAATATCAAACTCCGCCAGCAGTTCAGCGTTGCCGACGCCGGAGCGTTGCAGGATCTGCGGTGAGGCAATCGCGCCTGCACATAACAGCACTTCTTTGTTGGCCGTTGCGCGGGTTGGGATGGTGCTGTCGCCTTCCAGCCATTCGACGCCCACCGCGCGTTTGCCGTCAAAAATGATGTGATCGGTCATAGCGTGAGTACGAATGGTCAGGTTAGGGCGCGATTTGGCCTGATCGAGATAACCGCGCGCGGTACTGGCGCGACGGCCCTGCGGCGTGACGGTGCGATCCATCGGACCAAAACCTTCCTGCTGATAACCGTTGAGATCGTCCGTGCGCGGGTAGCCCGCCTGCACGCCCGCTTCAATCATCGCTTCAAACAGCGGATTGACGCCGGGTTTGGAGGTAGTGACGCTCACCGGGCCATCGCCACCGTGGTAGTCGTTCTCGCCCACATCGCGAGTCTCGGCCTTGCGGTAGTAGGGCAGGCAGTCGAGATAACTCCAGTTCTCCAGACCGGGTTCTTGCGCCCAGTTATCGAGATCCAGCGCATTGCCACGGATGTAGCACATGCCGTTGATCAGCGACGATCCACCCAGGCCTTTACCGCGTCCGCACTCCATGCGGCGGTTATTCATAAACGGTTCAGGCTCTGTTTCATAGGCCCAGTTGTAGCGTTTGCCCTGTAGTGGGAACGCCAGCGCTGCGGGCATCTGGGTGCGGAAGTCAAAGCGATAGTCCGGGCCGCCCGCTTCAAGCAGCAGCACGGAGGTATTCGGATCTTCAGTCAGACGGGTAGCGAGAACGTTGCCGGCTGAGCCGGCACCAATAATGATGTAGTCAAATTGCAAATAAACCTCCTGGTTAGAATATGGACTGGAATTTAGCCATCTCAACCTGGATGGACTTCACCTGGGTGTAACTCTGGAGCGTCATCACGCCGTTCTCGCGACCAATGCCGGAGTGTTTGTAGCCGCCAACGGGCATCTCTGCCGGGGATTCGCCCCAGGTGTTGATCCAGCAAATACCCGCTTCCAGCTGATGAATGACGCGATGCGCGCGGTTCAGGTCCGCCGTCACGATGCCCGCCGCCAGGCCGTAGTCGGTATCATTGGCGCGGCGAATCACTTCGTCCTCAGATTCATAAGTGAGAAGCGACATCACCGGTCCGAAGATCTCTTCGCGCACGATGGTCATTTCGTCGCGGCAATCGGTGAACACGGTCGGTGCAACCCATGCGCCGTTATCGAAGCCATCGCCTTTCAGTACATCGCCGCCGCACAGTACGCGCGCGCCTTCCTCTTTGCCTTTGGCGATATAGCGCAGCACGTTATCGCGATGCGGGAAGCTGACCAGCGGGCCGAAGTTAGTTTGCGGATCGAAAACGTCGCCCGCGCGAATGCGCTCAACGCGCGCCAGAATTTTCTGCTCAAATGCGGCTTTGCATTTCGCCGGAACGAAGACGCGGGTGCCATTGGTACACACCTGACCGGAGCTGAAGAAGTTTGCCATCATGGCGATATCGGCGGCGAGATCGAGATCCGCATCATCGAAAACGATCAGCGGTGATTTACCGCCCAGTTCCATGGTCACTTCTTTCAGGGAAGAGGCCGCCGAGTTAGCCATCACTTTTTTGCCGCTGGCGACACCGCCGGTAAATGACACTTTGGCAATGCCCGGATGCTCGGTCAGATATTGCCCGGTCTCCGCGCCCACGCCCGGCAACACGTTAAATACGCCGTCCGGCAGGCCCGCTTCGCTGTAAATTTCAGCCAGCTTTAACGCGGTAAGCGGGGTGACTTCGCTCGGTTTGAAAATCATTGCGTTGCCTGCCGCCAGCGCCGGGGCGGATTTCCACAGGGCAATCTGAATCGGGTAGTTCCATGCGCCCATCCCTGCCACTACGCCCAGCGGTTCGCGGCGGGTATAAACAAATGACGTCTCACGCAACGGGATCTGGCTGCCTTCCAGCGACGGGATCAGCCCGGCATAGTACTCCAGCACGTCCGCACCGGTAACGATATCGACGGTTGAGGTTTCCGAATACGCTTTTCCGGTATCGAGGGTTTCCAGTTTTGCGAGTTCATCATTGCGTTCACGCAGAATATCAACGGCCCGACGCAGAATGCGCGAGCGCTCCATCGCGGTCATCGCCGCCCAGATTTTTTGCCCCTGTTGGGCACTCTTCACGGCGCGATCGACATCCTCACGCCCGGCGGCCTGCACGGTCGCCAGCACGTTACCGTTGGCCGGGTTAATGGTCTCGAAGGTGCGACCGCTGGTGGCGGAGGTATAACCACCATGTATATAAAGCTGCTGTTCTGCCATTCGGGACATCACGTCTCCTCGGTTAATCGGTGGGTAAATGCTGAGTAATAAAGTGACGGGTCAGCGAGTGTGCGAGAGGTTTATCCAGCGGTTTGCCGCTCAGTGCCGCGCGCAGCCATAATCCGTCAATCAGCGCGGCAAGGCCGTAGCCCGCTTCCTGTGCCTGGTGGCGCGGCAATTCGCGGCGAAACTCGCTCACCAGATTCGACAGCAAGCGGCGGCTGCTGACCTGCTGTAAACGATAGAGCATCGGCTGATGCATACTGCTGGCCCAGAACGCCAGCCAGGCTTTCATCGCCGCACTGCTCACCTGCGTTTCATCGAAGTTTCCGCCAACAATCGCCTGTAATCGCTGCTCTGCACTGCCCTGCGGAAGTGCATGTAATCGATTCAAAACCGCGTCACGCAGCTGACTGGTGATATCGCGCATGGTTGCTTCCAGCAGACCATTTTTGTCCCTGAAATAGTGGCTGATGATCCCCGTAGAAACGCCTGCACGGCGGGCGATCTGCGCGATCGTTGCATCGTGCATGCCCACTTCATTTATTGCTTCCAGTGTGGCGTCGATCAGTTGTCTGCGCCGGATCGACTGCATCCCCAATTTGGGCATTTTCGCCACTCCATTCATCAGCGTTGTTTATCTATTAAAGCGGTTATTGATTGGACGTTCAATATAAAATGTGTCTTAATTGTTACGAATTTGATTTTAAATGGTAACAATAACAGTGGGGATACTGGATGACAGACCTTTCACACAGCAGGGAAAAGGACAAAATCAATCCGGTGGTGTTTTACACCTCCGCCGGACTGATTTTGTTGTTTTCCCTGACAACGATCCTGTTTCGCGACTTCTCGGCCCTGTGGATTGGCCGCACGCTGGACTGGGTTTCTAAAACCTTCGGTTGGTACTATCTACTGGCGGCAACGCTCTATATTGTCTTTGTGGTCTGTATCGCTTGTTCGCGTTTTGGTTCGGTGAAGCTCGGGCCAGAACAATCCAAACCGGAATTCAGCCTGCTGAGTTGGGCGGCGATGCTGTTTGCTGCCGGGATCGGTATCGACCTGATGTTCTTCTCCGTAGCCGAACCGGTAACGCAGTATATGCAGCCGCCGGAAGGCGCGGGACAGACGATTGAGGCCGCGCGTCAGGCGATGGTCTGGACGCTGTTTCACTACGGCTTAACCGGCTGGTCGATGTATGCGCTGATGGGCATGGCGCTCGGATACTTTAGCTATCGTTATAATTTGCCGCTCACCATCCGCTCGGCGCTGTACCCGATCTTCGGTAAACGGATTAACGGGCCGATAGGGCACTCAGTGGATATTGCAGCGGTGATCGGCACCATCTTCGGTATTGCCACTACGCTCGGTATCGGTGTGGTGCAGCTTAACTATGGCTTGAGCGTACTGTTTGATATTCCCGATTCGATGGCGGCAAAAGCGGCACTGATCGCCTTGTCGGTGATAATCGCCACGATCTCTGTCACCTCCGGTGTCGATAAGGGGATTCGTGTGTTATCGGAACTTAACGTTGCGCTGGCGCTGGGATTGATCCTGTTCGTATTGTTTATGGGCGACACCTCGTTCCTGCTTAATGCGCTGGTGCTGAATGTTGGCGACTATGTGAATCGCTTTATGGGCATGACGCTCAACAGTTTTGCCTTCGACCGTCCAGTTGAGTGGATGAATAACTGGACGCTCTTCTTCTGGGCATGGTGGGTGGCATGGTCGCCGTTTGTCGGCTTGTTCCTGGCGCGTATCTCGCGTGGGCGTACCATTCGCCAGTTCGTGCTGGGCACGTTGATTATTCCGTTTACCTTCACGCTGTTATGGCTCTCGGTGTTCGGCAATAGCGCGCTGTATGAAATCATCCACGGCGGCGCGGCATTTGCCGAGGAAGCGATGGTCCATCCGGAGCGCGGCTTCTACAGCCTGCTGGCGCAGTATCCGGCGTTTACCTTTAGCGCCTCCGTCGCCACCATTACTGGCCTGCTGTTTTATGTGACCTCGGCGGACTCCGGTGCGCTGGTGCTGGGGAATTTCACCTCGCAGCTTAAAGATATCAACAGCGACGCCCCCGGCTGGCTGCGCGTCTTCTGGTCGGTGGCGATTGGCCTGCTGACGCTCGGCATGCTGATGACCAACGGGATATCCGCGCTGCAAAACACCACGGTGATTATGGGGCTGCCGTTCAGCTTTGTGATCTTCTTCGTGATGGCGGGGTTGTATAAATCTCTGAAGGTAGAAGATTACCGCCGTGAAAGTGCCAACCGCGATACCGCACCGCGACCGCTGGGGCTTCAGGATCGCCTGAGCTGGAAAAAACGTCTCTCGCGCCTGATGAATTATCCGGGCACGCGTTACACTAAACAGATGATGGAGACGGTCTGTTACCCGGCAATGGAAGAAGTGGCGCAGGAGCTGCGGTTGCGCGGCGCATACGTGGAGCTAAAAAGTCTGCCGCCGGAAGAGGGACAACAGTTGGGGCATCTGGATTTGTTGGTGCATATGGGCGAAGAACAAAACTTTGTCTATCAGATTTGGCCGCAGCAATATTCGGTGCCGGGCTTTACCTACCGCGCACGTAGCGGTAAATCGACCTACTACCGGCTGGAAACCTTCCTGTTAGAAGGCAGCCAGGGCAACGACCTGATGGACTACAGCAAAGAGCAGGTGATCACCGATATTCTTGACCAGTACGAGCGGCACCTTAACTTTATTCATCTCCATCGTGAAGCGCCGGGCCATAGCGTGATGTTCCCGGACGCGTGATTGTTTTTGCATAAAACCGCGCCATGTCTGCATATGGCGCGGGAATCATTGACTCGCTGTAAAAAATTATGCATATATTATATATGATTGTCATGTCATATCCTGCAATTCCTCTTGTATCACTTCATGATTTTATATTTTATTAATTAACGATTTTATTTTGTATTAG
>NZ_SJWV01000105.1:0-14183 GCF_004352695.1 Escherichia sp. KCJ4928 | reverse complement strand
ACAAGGCTTATAAACTCACTGACGGGGCTGGCATGTTCCTGCTGGTTCATCCTAATGGTTCCCGTTACTGGCGTCTCCGTTATCGTATTCTGGGTAAGGAGAAGACTCTGGCACTTGGTGTGTATCCAGAAGTTTCTCTCTCCGAAGCTCGTACAAAACGGGATGAGGCCCGAAAACTGATTTCGGAGGGGATTGACCCTTGCGAACAGAAAAGAGTTAAAAAAGTAGTCCCTGATTTACAGCTCTCTTTTGAACATATTGCACGACGCTGGCATGCCAGTAATAAACAATGGGCACAATCACACAGCGATAAAGTACTCAAAAGCCTCGAGACACACGTTTTCCCCTTTATCGGCAACCGGGATATCACAACACTCAATACCCCGGACCTGCTTATCCCTGTTCGTGCTGCAGAAGCAAAACAAATTTATGAAATCGCCAGTCGTCTGCAGCAAAGAATATCTGCTGTAATGCGTTACGCCGTACAGTCTGGCATCATCAGATATAACCCGGCTCTGGATATGGCTGGTGCATTGACCACAGTAAAACGCCAGCATCGCCCCGCTCTGAATCTTTCACGCCTGCCTGAACTTCTGTCGCGTATTGACGTTTATAAAGGCCAGCCTGTCACCCGGCTTGCCGTTATGCTGAATTTACTGGTTTTTATTCGTTCCAGTGAACTCAGATATGCCCGCTGGTCTGAAATTGATATTGACAATGCTATGTGGACTATTCCAGCCGAACGCAAACCTCTGCCAGGGGTAAAATTCTCACACCGGGGCTCCAAGATGCGAACACCACATCTTGTGCCACTCAGCAAACAGGCTGTAGCCATACTGACAGAACTTCAGACATGGGCTGGTGAAAATGGTCTGATCTTTACGGGAGCACATGACCCGCGTAAACCAATCAGTGAAAATACCGTAAATAAGGCCCTCAGAGTGATGGGGTATGACACAACCAAGGAAGTCTGTGGCCATGGATTCCGGGCGATGGCGTGCAGTGCATTGATTGAATCCGGCTTATGGTCAAGAGATGCGGTTGAACGTCAGATGAGTCATCAGGAGCGCAACGGAGTACGTGCCGCGTATATTCATAAAGCAGAACATCTGGAAGAACGTCGGCTTATGCTGCAATGGTGGGCAGATTTTCTGGATGCAAACAGGGAGGAGTGTATCAGTCCGTTTGAATATGCAAAAGTTAACAATCCACTGAAAAGGTGACTGAACACCATTTACACACATGCTCTTCCTCTTAAGGGGAAGAGCACCCGCCTCAATCAATTTCTTTTTTATGCCGGCGGAACCATCAGCCAGGCTGAGGTTCTCATTCAATAACTCAACGTCTTACCACAGAACAGGATTCACTGTATTATCATGGGCAACGTTAATCCCGGACAATAAAAGGACACCGATGCCAGGCATCACAATTTTTATAGCCTGCAGATTATGGTCCATCCTTTTTTACAGGTTCAGAATATGACTGGCAAATTACGCTTTGAAGTGAACGATAACCAGGGCTGTTTCATATTTCCGGAAACCTGGTTTGGCTCGTTGCTGGATGAGTTTGAAGAACTGATTGATGCATACGATGCGGATGAAATCAGCGAAACAAGTTACATCAACAAACTCAGGCGCCTTGCCCGACAGGAGAATGACTTTATTGATGTACACGCTCACTTGGCATACGTATTTCTGGAGCAGAATGCCCCGCGTAAGGCGCTGAATGCTGCCCTTAAAGGGCTGGCAGTTGGCAATCGTCTTATCCCTGAAGGTTTCAGTGGCAGAATCATCTGGATACATCCTGACAACCGACCTTTTCTTCGTGCCCTCTATGCGGCAATCCTGGCAAATGCACATTTACGGCGTCATCAGGATGCCATCATGCTCATTGAAAAAATACTGGATTACAATCCCGAAGATAATCATGGTGCACGCTGGCTACTGGGACCGGAACTGTTACGCACTGGCGCTCATGAACAGGCACGCCATATACTGCAGGAACATGCAGATGAATTTTCACCTTACTGGTATGAACTCGGCCTTCTGCATTTTCTTAATGGGGAACTGGTAAAAGCTGCAACTGCATTTCGTCGCGGCTTTGCGGCAAATACTTACATCGCAGAAATACTGTGCGGAAATCTGCATCCATTTCCACTTGCTGTATGGCATAACTTTTCAGGCGGTCCGGATACTGCCGAAGATTATTATGCCACATACCACCCGTTATGGGGGCAATATCCGGAAGCATTGCTGTTTGTAAACTGGCTCTATAATCATTCCTCTGTGCTGCATGAACGGGCAGAAATCATTAAATGCGCCGAAATGCTGATGCAGGAAGATGATTTCGAAATATGCGAAAGTATTTTAAGACAGCAGGAGAAGTTGCGTGAAAGAATTGATGAGACGCTTTCTGAGAAAATTGTATAGAAATGCAGAAATATGAATGGTGAATATGTCTGGCCCTAGATATTGCCGTTTTCAGCGGCAGGCATGAAACATACTGGCATACAGTATCAGTAGATATTGCATTAGTGTATCCTGCACACAAGTAATAATTTATCCACCAATAATAACACTGTTAATGTCCCCTTCCCCTGGTTGTCAGCCAGGGGTTATCTTCTGAATATTTCTTTTGAAAAGGATAACACAGTAAATTATTTTTATGAATTATCCCATGGACTCATTAACACCCTTTCATAATGCTTTGTTGTCAAACACGTTATGGCTGACATCAAAAAAACCGGATTTCCTCTGCCAGCGGGTAATCACCTCCCCGGTGTTTTCGGTTGGTCTGGTTACTCCAGTCTGGTAATTAGCAAGATAATCGATATAAACAGTGGAAAACTCATCGTACATAATCTGGTGATGAACATTACGCTTATTTTCCCCTGACCGGAAGAATCAGAGGCTGCGGTTTCAGACTGTCTGCCGGTACATTCCTCTCCCCGTTAAAAACCATAACGGGTTCATTATCTTCGTCTGTCAGCGGATTGAATGGCGGTATATTTTCAGTACGAATGCCGGTCAGCCACTGAAAAATACCTGCGAAATGACGGGCACTGATTTTCCTGCTGACGGACTGATGAGACGTGATGTCACTGGCGGTAATAATCAGGGGAACGCTGTAGCCTCCCTGCACATGACCATCATGATGAACAGGATTGGCACTATCGCTGACCGACAGCCCATGGTCAGAAAAGTAAAGCATGGCAAAATGACGGGAATGCCGGCGAAGGATACCATCAAGCTGACCGAGAAAGTTATCCAGTTTACTGATGCTGGCGAGGTAACAGGCAATCTTTCGGGGATACTGCTCCAGGTAATGATTCGGCCAGGAGTTAAGTCGGTCACACGGATTCGGATGAGAGCCAATCATGTGCAGGAAAATCACCTTCGGAGAGGATTTATCCGCCAGCGCACGTTCTGTTTCCTGTAACAACAACATGTCATCCGTTTTACGGGAAGCGAAGCTGCCTTTCTTGAGGAAAACGGTATGCTCCGCATCAGAAGCAATAACAGAGATGCGTGTGTCATGCTCCCCCAGTTTTCCCTGATTGGATATCCACCATGTGCTGTATCCTGCTTTTGCTGCCAGCGCCACCACGTTGTTGCCGGAGTCAGGGTTCTGCTCATAGTCATAAATCAGTGTCCGGCTCAGGGAAGGTACGGTGCTGGCTGCTGCCGATGTATAGCCGTCAATAAATAAACCGGGAGCCATATTCAGCCACGGTGTGGTTGGCACGGGATAACCATATACCGACATATAATCCCTGCGCACACTCTCACCAGTGACAATAACAATCGTGTCATATAACGGTACACCCGGCAGGATTTTCCAGTTGTCAGCCCCGTGCTGACTCAGTTGTTTATAACGCTGCATTTCACGCAATGTGTCAGTTGTCCCCACAACAGTTCCTTTAACCATCCGCAACGGCCAGCTGTTTACAGAGCATAATACGAACAGCAGCAGTGCCAGCCAGTTACGGTGACCGCGGTGGTGTGTCCGCCAGAAAATCACCATGAATACCAGAATCGCGGCACTGACCAGAAAATGATAAACAGGAATCATCCCGGTAAACTCTGCAGCCTCATCAGCCGTGGTCTGCAACAACGCGACAATAAAACTGTTGTTGATTTTACCGTACGTCATACCCGCAGGCGCATACAGTGCACAACAGAACAGAAATAACAGAGCTGTAATGGATGTAAGGGTATTTCTGTGTGCAAGGAGCAGAAGAAGGAACAGCAGCAACACATTCCCGGTGGCATTCTTCTCAGTGTATCCGCATGCAATTGTGGTTATTGCAGAAACAACAAAAAAGAATAAAAACAATAAAATCCGGGGTGTGTTGCCCGGACAAAACAATTTCCTGATATTCATCGGAGTATATCGACAACATTATTATGAAGAGAACAAGATAATAAAAATCAGAAATTATCTGTAAAACAGATAACCGACAACCCTGCAGTAATAGACTGCAGGGTATTTCTGTTTAATTGCAGAAGATATGCAATTATCTTAATTACAGAATATACGCAATTATCGTTCAGGAGCAGTGTCGTCAGAAGTTATAAGTCATACCAAGCATGATGTCATGACTTTTAACATCAACTTCTGACTTATATTTATCGCCCCACTCGTCCTTATAACTCACACTGGCATCACCTGCATCAAGATAGCGATAGCTGAGGTCCAGCGCGATATCCGGGGTGACGTCATAGCGGACACCTGCGCCAAGGCTCCATGCAAAGTTATCAGCAGAGCCTGAGCGTGACAACGATTCGCGACCACTGTTTCCGTACCCATAATCCCAGATACTGATACCGGTTGTTTTCTGGTGAACTCTGGCGTAGCCAATCCCTGCAGATATCCATGGTGTGAATGCGCTGTCATTCCGGAAGTCATAGTACGTATTCAGCATCAGTGTGTTGACTGACACTTCATTCTTCAGGTCATCACGCCAGTAACCACCTGACCAACTGTCTTTATCTACGTTATACTTCGAATCAGCTTTTCCACGAGCGTAAAACTCCAGTTCCGTACGAACCGGAATACTGAACTGCGGATAAAAATCATAACCAGCCGCGATACCGCCACTGAATACCGTATCATGGTCATCACCACCTTTATATTTGTCCGCCCACTCTCCTTCACCATCGATAAGACGCTGGTTGGAAAGAGATAAAACGGAAGTCCCCGCCTTACCGGTCATATAAAAACCTGTTTTGCTCTCATCAGCCAAGGCCTGGGCTGAAAACATACCCGCCATTGCAAATACTGAAACCACAATAACCTTTTTCATTTCAATCATCTCCGTTGGTTTTACCCTACCCGACAAAGAGGGGCACCTATTCTAAAACCATGCAAAAGACAGGGTAAAAAGAGAAATTTCGATCGAATCCATAAAAATAGTGATAGGTAACGGGTACTGCAGGAACAATCAGAAATGGAAGTTTGGGAAAGTGCCATAGCACTACGTCGTTGCTAACATAGAGGAACAGTGCTTTGTTGATAAGATCCTTTATACGACGAATCTATTGGATGAAAAATAAACTACGTAATCACCTGATTCTCACTGATATTGCCAATTCTGGTAGGATTGAGTGATTCTTCACTTACAAAACGATGCTCAGGAATATGATAATTGTTATATATCGATGTATACAGGACAATATTAGTGGATCTCAGCATGAATTATATAAAGTGGATTTACCCACGCCGCTTACGCAATCAAATGCTCCTGATGGCAATCCTGATGGTCATTGTCCCAACGCTTACTATTGGTTATATCGTAGAAACGGAAGGACGTTCAGCAGTCTTATCTGAAAAAGAGAAAATACTTTCTGCCGTGGTCAACCTGCTTAATCAGGCGCTAGGCAATCGCTACGATCTCTACATCGACTTACCGCGTGAGGAGCGTATCCGCGCATTAAATGCAGAACTTGCCCCCATTACCGAAAATATCACTCACGCCTTCCCTGGCATCGGCGCTGGTTATTATAACAAAACGCTGGATGCGATAATCACCTACGCGCCTTCAGCGCTATATCAGAATAATGTCGGCGTTACAATTGCCGCAGATCACCCTGGTCGCGAAGTCATGCGTACAAATACCCCTTTGGTTTATTCAGGCAGGCAGGTGCGCGGCGATATTTTGAATTCAATGATCCCCATTGAGCGTAATGGTGAAATCCTCGGCTATATCTGGGCCAATGAATTAACCGAAGATATTCGCCGCCAGGCCTGGAAAATGAATGTGAGGATTATCATTGTGCTCACCGCCGGTTTGCTGATAAGCCTGCTGTTGATTGTCCTTTTCTCCCGTCGCCTGAGCGCCAATATTGATATCATCACCGATGGCCTCTCGACTCTGGCACAAAATATTCCCACTCGATTACCACAATTGCCCGGTGAAATGGGGCAAATCAGTCAGAGTGTTAATAACCTCGCCCAGGCACTGCGTGAAACGCGGACACTTAACGATCTGATTATTGAAAACGCTGCCGATGGCGTCATTGCCATTGACCGCCAGGGTGATGTAACCACCATGAACCCGGCAGCAGAAGTCATCACTGGCTATCAACGTCAGGAACTGGTAGGGCAGCCTTACTCCATGTTGTTCGACAATACTCAGTTCTACAGTCCAGTACTGGATACGCTGGAACATGGCACCGAACATGTAGCGCTGGAGATCAGTTTTCCAAGTCGTGACCGCACCATTGAACTCAGTGTCACTACCAGTCGTATTCATAACACGCATGGTGAAATGATAGGTGCTTTGGTGATTTTCTCTGATTTAACTGCCCGCAAAGAAACCCAGCGCCGCATGGCGCAAGCAGAACGCCTCGCCACACTGGGTGAGCTGATGGCTGGCGTCGCGCATGAAGTACGTAATCCGCTAACGGCTATTCGTGGTTATGTACAGATCTTGCGCCAACAAACCAGCGACCTAATACATCAGGAATATCTGTCCGTAGTACTCAAAGAAATCGATTCAATTAACAAAGTTATTCAGCAATTGCTCGAATTTTCACGTCCACGCCACAGTCAATGGCAACAAGTCAGCCTCAATGCATTGGTTGAAGAAACTCTGGTACTGGTACAAACCGCCGGCGTACAAGCGCGGATCGACTTCATAAGCGAACTGGATAATGAATTAAGCCCGATTAACGCCGATCGTGAACTGCTCAAACAGGTACTGCTGAATATCCTGATCAATGCCGTCCAGGCTATCAGTGCACGAGGGAAAATTCGCATTCGAACCTGGCAGTACAGCGACTCACAACAGGCCATTTCGATAGAGGACAACGGCTGTGGCATTGATCTCTCGCTGCAAAAAAAGATCTTCGATCCCTTTTTCACCACCAAAGCCTCAGGAACCGGGCTTGGTCTGGCGTTAAGTCAACGCATCATTAATGCCCATCAGGGTGATATTCGCGTCGCCAGTTTGCCGGGCTACGGCGCAACCTTCACCCTTATTTTACCGATCAATCCGCAGGGAAATCAGACTGTATGACTGCTATTAATCGCATCCTTATTGTGGATGATGAAGATAATGTTCGCCGTATGCTGAGCACCGCTTTTGCACTACAAGGATTCGAAACACATTGTGCGAACAACGGACGCACAGCATTACACCTGTTTGCCGATATTCACCCTGACGTGGTGTTGATGGATATCCGCATGCCAGAGATGGACGGCATCAAGGCACTCAAGGAGATGCGCAGCCATGAGACACGGACCCCCGTTATTCTGATGACGGCCTATGCTGAAGTGGAAACCGCCGTCGAAGCGCTACGCTGCGGGGCCTTCGACTATGTTATTAAACCGTTTGATCTCGATGAGTTGAATTTAATCGTTCAGCGCGCTTTACAACTCCAGTCAATGAAAAAAGAGATCCGTCATCTGCACCAGGCACTGAGCACCAGCTGGCAATGGGGGCACATTCTCACCAACAGCCCGGCGATGATGGATATCTGCAAAGACACCGCCAAAATTGCCCTTTCTCAGGCCAGCGTCTTGATTAGCGGTGAAAGCGGCACCGGGAAAGAGTTGATTGCCAGAGCGATTCACTACAATTCGCGGCGGGCAAAGGGGCCGTTCATTAAAGTCAACTGCGCGGCGCTGCCGGAATCGTTGCTCGAAAGTGAACTGTTTGGTCATGAAAAAGGTGCATTTACTGGTGCACAAACCTTGCGTCAGGGATTATTTGAACGTGCCAACGAAGGTACTCTGCTCCTCGACGAAATTGGCGAAATGCCGCTGGTACTGCAAGCCAAATTACTACGCATTCTGCAGGAACGGGAATTTGAACGGATTGGCGGCCATCAGACCATAAAAGTTGATATCCGCATCATTGCTGCCACCAACCGTGACTTGCAGGCAATGGTAAAAGAAGGCACCTTCCGTGAAGATCTCTTTTATCGCCTTAACGTTATTCATTTAATACTGCCGCCTCTGCGCGATCGCCGGGAAGATATTTCCCTGTTAGCTAATCACTTTTTGCAAAAATTCAGTAGTGAGAATCAGCGCGATATTATCGACATCGATCCGATGGCAATGTCACTGCTTACCGCCTGGTCATGGCCGGGAAATATTCGAGAGCTTTCCAACGTTATTGAACGCGCCGTCGTGATGAACTCAGGCCCGATCATTTTTTCTGAGGATCTTCCGCCGCAGATTCGTCAGCCAGTCTGTAATGCTGGCGAGGTAAAAACATCCCCTGTCGGAGAGCGTAATTTAAAAGAGGAAATTAAACGCGTCGAAAAACGCATCATTATGGAAGTGCTGGAACAACAAGAAGGAAACCGAACCCGCACTGCTTTAATGCTGGGCATCAGTCGCCGTGCATTGATGTATAAACTCCAGGAATACGGTATCGATCCGGCGGATGTATAACGCCAAAACTTGCTATGCAGAAATTTGCACAGTGCGCAATTTTCTGCATAGCCGCTCATTCTCCTTATAAATCCCCATCCAATTTATCCCTTCATATTCAATTAGTTAAATAACAAAATCCAGTAATCTCATTCTGGCACTCCCCTTGCTATTCCCTGACTGTACCCACAACGGTGTATGCAAGAGGGATAAAAAATGAAAACAAAATTGATGACATTACAAGATGCCACCGGCTTCTTTCGTGACGGCATGACCATCATGGTGGGCGGATTTATGGGGATTGGCACTCCATCCCGCCTGGTTGAAGCATTACTGGAATCTGGTGTTCGCGACCTGACATTGATAGCCAATGATACCGCGTTTGTTGATACTGGCATCGGTCCGCTCATCGTCAATGGTCAAGTCCGCAAAGTGATTGCTTCACATATCGGCACCAACCCGGAAACAGGTCGGCGCATGATATCTGGTGAGATGGACGTCGTTCTGGTGCCGCAAGGTACGCTAATCGAGCAAATTCGCTGTGGTGGAGCTGGACTTGGTGGTTTTCTCACCCCAACGGGTGTCGGCACCGTCGTAGAGGAAGGCAAACAGACACTGACACTCGACGGTAAAACCTGGCTGCTCGAACGCCCACTGCGCGCCGACCTGGCGCTAATTCGCGCTCATCGTTGCGACACACTTGGCAACCTGACCTATCAACTTAGCGCCCGCAACTTTAACCCCCTGATAGCCCTTGCGGCTGATATCACGCTGGTAGAGCCAGATGAACTGGTCGAAACCGGCGAGCTGCAACCTGACCATATTGTCACCCCTGGTGCCGTTATCGACCACATCATAGTTTCACAGGAGAGCAAATAATGGATGCGAAACAACGTATTGCGCGCCGTGTGGCGCAAGAGCTTCGTGATGGTGACATCGTTAACTTAGGGATCGGTTTACCCACAATGGTCGCCAATTATTTACCGGAGGGTATTCATATCACTCTGCAATCGGAAAACGGCTTCCTCGGTTTAGGCCCGGTCACGACAGCGCATCCAGATCTGGTGAACGCTGGCGGACAACCGTGCGGCATTTTACCCGGCGCAGCCATGTTTGATAGCGCCATGTCATTTGCGCTAATCCGTGGCGGTCATATTGATGCCTGCGTGCTCGGCGGTTTGCAGGTAGACGAAGAAGCCAACCTCGCGAACTGGGTAGTGCCTGGAAAAATGGTGCCCGGTATGGGTGGCGCGATGGATCTGGTGACCGGGGCACGCAAAGTGATCATTGCCATGGAACATTGCGCCAAAGATGGTTCAGCAAAAATTTTGCGCCGCTGCACCATGCCGCTCACTGCGCAACACGCGGTGCATATGCTGGTCACTGAACTGGCAGTCTTTCGTTTCATTGACGGCAAAATGTGGCTCACCGAAATTGCCGACGGGTGTGATTTAGCCACCGTGCGTGCCAAAACCGAAGCTCGGTTTGAAGTCGCCGCCGATCTGAATACGCAACGGGGTGATTTATGATTGGTCGCATATCGCGTTTTATGACGCGTTTTGTCAGCCGGTGGCTTCCCGATCCACTGATCTTTGCCATGTTGCTGACATTGCTAACTTTCGTGATCGCTCTTTGGTTAACACCACAAACGCCGATCAGCATGGTGAAAATGTGGGGTGACGGTTTCTGGAACTTGCTGGCGTTTGGTATGCAGATGGCGCTTATCATCGTTACCGGTCATGCCCTTGCCAGCTCTGCTCCGGTAAAAAGTTTGCTGCGTACTGCCGCCTCCGCCGCAAAGACGCCCGTACAGGGCGTCATGCTGGTTACTTTCTTCGGTTCAGTCGCTTGTGTCATCAACTGGGGATTTGGTTTGGTTGTCGGCGCAATGTTTGCCCGTGAAGTCGCCCGCCGAGTACCCGGTTCTGATTATCCGTTGCTCATTGCCTGCGCCTACATTGGTTTTCTCACCTGGGGTGGCGGTTTCTCTGGCTCAATGCCTCTGTTGGCTGCAACACCGGGCAACCCGGTTGAGCATATCGCCGGGCTGATCCCGGTGGGCGATACTCTGTTCAGTGGTTTTAACATTTTCATCACTGTGGCGTTGATTGTGGTGATGCCATTTATCACCCGCATGATGATGCCAAAACCGTCTGACGTGGTGAGTATCGATCCGAAACTACTCATGGAAGAGGCTGATTTTCAAAAGCAGCTACCGAAAGATGCCCCACCATCCGAGCGACTGGAAGAAAGCCGCATTCTGACGTTGATCATCGGCGCACTCGGTATCGCTTACCTGGCGATGTACTTCAGCGAACATGGCTTCAACATCACCATCAATACCGTCAACCTGATGTTTATGATTGCGGGTCTGTTGCTACATAAAACGCCAATGGCTTATATGCGTGCTATCAGCGCGGCAGCACGCAGTACTGCCGGTATTCTGGTGCAATTCCCCTTCTACGCTGGGATCCAACTGATGATGGAGCATTCCGGTCTGGGCGGACTCATTACCGAATTCTTCATCAATGTTGCGAACAAAGACACCTTCCCGGTAATGACCTTTTTTAGTTCTGCACTGATTAACTTCGCCGTTCCGTCTGGCGGCGGTCACTGGGTTATTCAGGGACCTTTCGTGATACCCGCAGCCCAGGCGCTGGGCGCTGATCTCGGTAAATCGGTAATGGCGATCGCCTACGGCGAGCAATGGATGAACATGGCACAACCATTCTGGGCGCTGCCAGCACTGGCAATCGCCGGACTCGGTGTCCGCGACATCATGGGCTATTGCATCACTGCCCTGCTCTTCTCCGGCGTCATTTTCGTCATTGGTTTAACGCTGTTCTGACGGCACCCCTACAGACAGAAGGAATAAAAAATGAAAAATTGTGTCATCGTCAGTGCGGTACGTACTGCTATCGGTAGTTTTAACGGTTCACTCGCTTCCACCAGCGCCATCGACCTGGGGGCGACAGTAATTAAAGCCGCCATTGAACGTGCAAAAATCGATTCACTACACATTGATGAAGTGATTATGGGTAACGTGTTGCAAGCCGGGTTGGGGCAAAATCCGGCACGTCAGGCACTGTTAAAAAGCGGGCTGGCAGAAACGGTGTGCGGATTCACGGTCAATAAAGTGTGTGGTTCGGGTCTTAAAAGTGTGGCGCTTGCCGCCCAGGCAATTCAGGCAGGTCAGGCGCAAAGCATTGTGGCGGGGGGTATGGAAAATATGAGTTTAGCGCCCTACTTACTCGATGCAAAAGCACGCTCTGGTTATCGTCTTGGAGACGGACAGGTTTATGACGTAATCCTGCGCGATGGTCTGATGTGCGCCACCCATGGTTATCATATGGGGATTACCGCCGAGAACGTGGCCAAAGAGTACGGAATTACCCGAGAAATGCAGGATGAACTGGCGCTACATTCACAGCGTAAAGCGGCAGCCGCAATTGAGTCCGGTGCTTTTACAGCCGAAATCGTCCCGGTAAATGTTGTCACTCGGAAGAAAACCTTCGTCTTCAGTCAAGACGAATTCCCGAAAGCGGATTCTACGGCTGAAGCGTTAGGCGCATTGCGCCCGGCCTTCGATAAAGCAGGAACAGTCACCGCCGGGAACGCGTCTGGCATTAACGACGGTGCTGCCGCTCTGGTGATTATGGATGAATCTGCGGCGCTGGCAGCAGGCCTTACCCCCCTGGCTCGCATTAAAAGTTATGCCAGCGGTGGCGTGCCCCCCGCATTGATGGGTATGGGGCCAGTACCTGCCACGCAAAAAGCGTTACAACTGGCGGGGCTGCAACTGGCAGACATTGATCTCATCGAAGCTAATGAAGCATTTGCTGCACAGTTCCTTGCTGTAGGGAAAACCCTGGGCTTTGATCCTGAGAAAGTGAATGTCAACGGCGGGGCCATCGCGCTCGGGCATCCTATCGGTGCCAGTGGTGCACGTATTCTGGTCACTCTGTTACATGCAATGCAGGCACGCGATAAAACCCTGGGCCTCGCAACACTGTGTATTGGTGGCGGTCAGGGGATTGCGATGGTGATCGAACGATTGAATTAACAGCAGAAGCCACCTCCAGTCCATAGGAGGTGGTTTCACAGGCCTCATAAAAACTCGTCAGAGTGTAACTTGAGTCCTTACTGAAACAGGATTAGAGCAGAAGATGTTCATTTGTAAATATAATTGGAGAGACGAACAGCAATTAGAGAGAGTCGCCTCCTCCCAGTTATTTGTATAATTCATAAACACCATCTCAAATTCCTCACATCAAAATCCATTACGTTGCAGGAAACAGCAAAGGTTCAGGCTTATTTATCCGTCTCTGTTAAAACATCAGAAAGCAACGTACCGATGGGCAAAACGATTACATTCATTGTCAATAACTTATATCATCCACAAAAGGCCACGAAACGTTGCGCTGGTTGAAGGAAAATCGTAAGCGTCAACAGAGCGCCGTATTGACACTTATTTATCGGTGATAAACTACGTTCCATGGCAGCAGTTCGTCAACACGGTTGGAGGGCCATTCCGGCAGTACGCTCAGGATATGGCGCAGATACGCTTCTGGATCGATACCGTTCAACCGACAGCTCCCGATTAGTCCGTACAGCAGAGCTCCACGCTCGCCTCCATGATCGTTGCCGAAGAACATGTAATTCTTTTTCCCGAGACAGACGGCACGAAGCGCTCTTTCTGCTGTGTTATTGTCCGCCTCCGCCAGACCGTCATCACTGTAATAACAGAGGGCGTCCCACTGATTCAGGACATAGCTGAACGCTTCGCCCAGTCTGGATTTTTTCGACAACGTGCCATTCTTCTCCACCATCCATTCATGCAGCGACGTCAGTAACGCTTTGCTTCGCTGCTGCCTGGCTGCAAGACGTTCAGACTCCGGTAAGCCCCGTATTTCATCCTCGATGGCGTACAGTTCACTGATGCGCTTCAGAGCTTCTTCTGCCGTCGTACTTTTGCTGCTGATGTATACATCGTGGATCTTTCGCCGGGCATGGGCCCAGCACGCAACTTCTGTCAGTGCACCACCTTCACGTTCGGCACTGAACAGCCGATCGTAACCGCTGAACGCATCCGCCTGCAGGATACCCCGGAAGGGACAAAGGTGTTGGTCCCGGGACTACTTTAGGTCTTGGTTCACTAATAATTTCATTACTGTCAATAGCCGTAATCGCCATTGCAGGAAATAATAAAAAGTAAGTGTACTCTGACTGCGTATGTATCTACTTTGTGTAATGCAGGTGTCTATTGAAAATAATTCTTTTCGTGGGCATCTGTTGTATAAAAT
>NZ_SJWV01000104.1:0-14293 GCF_004352695.1 Escherichia sp. KCJ4928 | reverse complement strand
TGGTATATTCACTTAATCAATGTTTTTTTGCGTATATATTTTTATTGATTATATTTTTTTGCTTAACTCAGGATTAAGTTTTTCTAAAATAGCATAGCCACTTAGGGCAGAGCGAGCAATTCATGCTTTTTTAGGATGGTTGAAAAGCAGGGATGTATTTCAACCATCCATGAATTATCTTTTATTTATTCCCCATAATGATATTAAGCGTTTTCTGATCGGGCAACCCCACGGCCTGTTGCAGCGTATTTTCCTTACTCATGTAATAGATCGCTGGTGTGACATTTGCCCCCAGATCGTCCATGAGTTTCTCGTTGGCGCTTAACACTTTCATTTGTTCTGTACTTACGTTTGCAGGCACGTTTAGCTTAAGCTTGCCACCAGAGGATTCATATTCTTGCCAGGTTTTTGCGGGATCTTTGGAGGCAAGAATTGCCGCTGCTGTCGCCGGGCTTTCTGGCTTGATAACCCCAACCAACAATGTTCTTAATTGCACTTTGCCAGAATCTACCCACGGGCGCGCCTGCTGCCAGAACTGTTTACAATATGGGCAGAACGGATCGGCGAACACGTAGACAATGACCGGCGCATCTTTTTTACCGTCGAGGAGCCAGTGGGATTGTTCCATCCGTTGCCACATTTCGCGTCCGGCTGGTGCGTAAATTTCTTTTTCGATAAGTGTGTTACTCAGGTTTTCACCTTTCTCGTTGTACATGTAACCAGAGATAGCGTGCTTACCATCGGGAGTCAGGTAGATGGTGACGCCCATATCCTGATACTTTCCGAGATAACCTTTCATTCCTCCGGGGGCATCGAACGTTTTGATGATTGTAATGCCCTGTTTTTCAATCGCTTTTACTGGGGAAGGAAGTTCCTCTGCGAAGGCGATTGCAGGAAGCAGAGCCAGTAAAAGTATCTTTTTTAACATTAATTTGTCCTTTTCAGTCAGTGCAAAAGTCGAGTAAAAGGCATAACCTATCACTGTCATAGGTAAGAGCTTAGATCAGGTGATTGCCCTTTGTTTATGAGGGTGTTGTAATCCATGTCGTTGTTGCATTTGTAAGGGCAACACCTCAGCCTGCAGGCAGGCGCTGAAGATACCAAAGGGTAGTTCAGATTACACGGTCACCTGGAAAGGGGGCCATTTTACTTTTTATCGCCGCTGGCGGTGCAAAGTTCACAAAGTTGTCTTACGAAGGTTGTAAGGTAAAACTTATCGATTTGATAATGGAAACGCATTAGCCGAATCGGCAAAAATTGGTTACCTTACATCTCATCGAAAACACGGAGGAAGTATAGATGTCCTTGATTAACACCAAAATTAAACCTTTTAAAAACCAGGCATTCAAAAACGGCGAATTCATCGAAATCACCGAAAAAGATACCGAAGGCCGCTGGAGCGTCTTCTTCTTCTACCCGGCTGACTTTACTTTCGTATGCCCGACCGAATTGGGTGACGTTGCTGACCACTACGAAGAACTGCAGAAACTGGGCGTAGACGTATACGCAGTATCTACCGATACTCACTTCACCCACAAAGCATGGCACAGCAGCTCTGAAACCATCGCTAAAATCAAATATGCGATGATCGGCGACCCGACTGGCGCCCTGACCCGTAACTTCGACAACATGCGTGAAGATGAAGGTCTGGCTGACCGTGCGACCTTCGTTGTTGACCCGCAGGGTATCATCCAGGCAATCGAAGTTACCGCTGAAGGCATTGGCCGTGACGCGTCTGACCTGCTGCGTAAAATCAAAGCAGCACAGTACGTAGCTTCTCACCCAGGTGAAGTTTGCCCGGCTAAATGGAAAGAAGGTGAAGCAACTCTGGCTCCGTCTCTGGACCTGGTTGGTAAAATCTAAGTTCCGCAATCGCGTAATTAATCGGGTGCTGCGGCACCCGATTTTCTTCCCCGCACCATGATGCAAGCTGCATCCAGGTAGCCGCAGAGGCCGCTTGCATGATGATGTTTAAAGCCCAGGAGATAAACATGCTCGACACAAATATGAAAACTCAACTCAAGGCTTACCTTGAGAAATTGACCAAGCCTGTTGAGTTAATTGCCACGCTGGATGACAGCGCTAAATCGGCAGAAATCAAGGAACTGTTGGCTGAAATCGCAGAACTGTCAGACAAAGTCACCTTTAAAGAAGATAACAGCTTGCCGGTGCGTAAGCCGTCTTTCCTGATCACCAACCCAGGTTCCAACCAGGGGCCACGTTTTGCAGGCTCCCCGCTGGGCCACGAGTTCACCTCGCTGGTACTGGCGTTGCTGTGGACCGGTGGTCATCCGTCGAAAGAAGCGCAGTCTCTGCTGGAGCAGATTCGCCATATTGACGGTGATTTTGAATTCGAAACCTATTACTCGCTCTCTTGCCACAACTGCCCGGACGTGGTGCAGGCGCTGAACCTGATGAGCGTACTGAACCCGCGCATCAAGCACACTGCAATTGACGGCGGCACCTTCCAGAACGAAATCACCGATCGCAACGTGATGGGCGTTCCGGCAGTGTTCGTAAACGGGAAAGAGTTTGGTCAGGGCCGCATGACGTTGACTGAAATCGTTGCCAAAATTGATACTGGCGCGGAAAAACGTGCGGCAGAAGAGCTGAACAAGCGTGATGCTTATGACGTATTAATCGTCGGTTCCGGCCCGGCGGGTGCAGCGGCAGCAATTTACTCCGCACGTAAAGGCATCCGTACCGGTCTGATGGGCGAACGTTTTGGTGGTCAGATCCTCGATACCGTTGATATCGAAAACTACATTTCTGTACCGAAGACCGAAGGGCAGAAACTGGCAGGTGCGCTGAAAGTTCACGTTGATGAATACGACGTTGATGTGATCGACAGCCAGAGCGCCAGCAAACTGATCCCGGCAGCGGTTGAAGGTGGCCTGCATCAGATTGAAACAGCTTCTGGCGCGGTACTGAAAGCACGCAGCATTATCGTGGCGACCGGTGCAAAATGGCGCAACATGAACGTTCCTGGCGAAGATCAGTATCGCACCAAAGGCGTGACCTACTGCCCGCACTGCGACGGCCCGCTGTTTAAAGGCAAACGCGTAGCGGTTATCGGCGGCGGTAACTCCGGCGTGGAAGCGGCAATTGACCTGGCGGGTATCGTTGAGCACGTAACGCTGCTCGAATTTGCGCCAGAAATGAAAGCCGACCAGGTTCTGCAGGACAAACTGCGCAGCCTGAAAAACGTCGACATTATTCTGAATGCGCAAACCACGGAAGTGAAAGGCGACGGCAGCAAAGTCGTTGGTCTGGAATATCGAGATCGTGTCAGCGGCGATATTCACAACATCGAACTGGCCGGTATTTTCGTCCAGATTGGTCTGCTGCCGAACACCAACTGGCTGGAAGGCGCAGTCGAACGTAACCGCATGGGTGAGATTATCATTGATGCGAAATGCGAAACCAACGTCAAAGGCGTGTTCGCAGCGGGTGACTGTACGACGGTTCCGTACAAGCAGATTATCATCGCCACTGGCGAAGGTGCCAAAGCCTCTCTGAGTGCTTTTGACTACCTGATTCGCACCAAAACTGCATAAGAAGAAGTAAGATTCACCTGCAATTGCTTAGCCGCCGGGGTCAAACCTGGCGGCTTTTTTATGGCATTAAAAAGCCCTGCCGGGATGGCTCCGGGCAGGGCGGGATATTTATTCTGGCAATTAACGCACAACCAGCACCGGCAGATTGGCATGGCGGATCACGCTCGAGGCGTTAGAACCTAACAGATGGGTCGAAATCGATGGGTTGCGAGAACCAATAACTACAACATCAGCCCCCAGTTCTTCTGCCAACTCATTGACTTCATCCCGCACGCTACCAAAACGGACATGTTGTTTAATGCGGGAAGGATCGATGGTGAAGTGGCTGACCATCGTTTGCAGACGTTCTTCTGCTTCATGTTGCAGATGCTCTTCAAAACGACGCACATCAGCGGCAAAACGGTGCAGGCTCAGGCTGGCTGACCCGGGTAGTACGTGAAGTAGATGAATAACTCCGTCATCCTGGGCGAGGAATTCAGCGTGGCGAACAGCTTTGTCGCTCAATTCCATTTCAAATACATCAACTGGCATAATGATTGTCTTATACATAACCCTTTCTCCCTGTTAATCATGAACAAATCATTCGCCATGATTATAATATTTATCCCTGATATTTGTCTGGTTCTTTTTCCTTACGAACGGTTTCTGTGATTAATATATTCTCACTGAACACCAGGAATTCTCCCAAAACCTGCGGTACCGCCTGTTTTCCCGCTGTGATAGCTACCCTTAAAGACTGACTCTTTTTTGAACTGTCTCTGGAGGTTGCATGAAAGCATTGACTTATCACGGCCCACATCACGTTCAGGTAGAAAATGTTCCCGATCCGGGCATTGAACAGGCAGATGATATTATTCTGCGTATTACGGCAACGGCGATCTGTGGCTCTGACCTCCATCTTTATCGAGGCAAAATACCCCAGGTTAAACATGGCGATATTTTTGGTCATGAATTTATGGGGGAAGTCGTTGAAACCGGAAAGGACGTAAAAAATTTGCAAAAAGGCGACCGGGTGGTAATTCCGTTTGTCATTGCTTGTGGCGACTGTTTTTTCTGTCGAATGCAGCAATATGCCGCCTGCGAAAATACCAATGCGGGTAAAGGCGCTGCGCTCAATAAAAAACAGATACCAGCTCCCGCGGCATTGTTTGGTTATAGTCACCTGTATGGTGGCGTTCCTGGTGGACAGGCGGAATATGTCCGCGTCCCTAAAGGGAATGTGGGGCCGTTTAAAGTACCGCCTTTGCTTTCAGATGATAAAGCCCTTTTCCTTTCTGATATTCTGCCAACGGCATGGCAGGCAGCAAAAAATGCGCAGATCCAACAAGGTTCAAGCGTTGCAGTCTATGGTGCCGGTCCAGTGGGATTGTTGACAATCGCCTGTGCACGGTTGCTCGGTGCGGAACAGATTTTTGTTGTTGATCATCATCCCTACCGCTTGCGTTTCGCCGCTGACCGCTACGGCGCGATCCCGATTAATTTCGATGAAGATAGCGATCCGGCACAGTCAATTATTGAACAAACGGCAGGTCACCGGGGCGTGGATGCAGTAATAGACGCCGTCGGTTTTGAAGCGAAAGGCAGCACCACGGAAACGGTGCTGACTAACCTGAAACTGGAGGGCAGCAGCGGTAAAGCGTTGCGCCAGTGTATTGCGGCGGTCAGGCGTGGCGGCATTGTTAGCGTACCGGGCGTCTACGCTGGATTTATTCACGGTTTCCTGTTTGGCGACGCCTTTGATAAAGGGTTGACGTTTAAAATGGGACAGACCCACGTTCACGCATGGCTGGGAGAATTATTACCGTTAATTGAGAAAGGATTACTGAAACCAGAAGAAATTGTTACCCACTATATGCCGTTTGAAGAGGCCGCCCGGGGATATGAGATTTTCGAAAAACGTGAAGAGGAGTGCCGTAAGGTGATTCTGGTACCCGGTGCACAAAGCGCAGAGGCGGCGCAGAAGGCGGTTTCAGGTCTGGTGAATGCGATGCCGGGGGGAACAATATGATCGTCAGGAGTGGTTTTCGAGGTAAAGGACAGCCATGACGATAATCGCCGCCATAATCAGAAATCCTATCAGGATGTAAAATGCTTCTGCCATGGTTATTCCCACAAACGAAACGGAATAATTTTGCAGCAAAAGTGAACAGTGAGAACCAGGAAAAATTGCTGATTTTGCGTAAAGAGGATGCGCGTGCATCCTCTGGGCAAAGCGAGTTATCGCTTGTGCAGATGGGATTAAAGCAGGTAGTCGCCAGCAGCTTCTGGCTGGTATTCGAGTTCCAGCACTTCAAGGTGGGTTGCAACGCCGCCCGGAAGTTCCCAGTGAATGGAATCGCCAACGCGCAGCCCCAGCAGTGCGGCACCTACCGGAGCCATAACGGAAAGCTGAGTATTGCTATCGGTCATTTTTGCCGGATACACCAGCGTGCGCACACGCACTTCGCCATCGCTAAGATTGCGGAATTTAACCCGGCTGTTCATTGTCACCACGTCGTGTGGCATCTCTTCTGGCGAACACATTTGGGCGCGATCCAACTCTGCGTTTAACGCGTCGGCGATTGGCAAACCAGCATAGGCGGGTTGCTCCAGCAGAATATCGATGCGTTCGGCATCCAGGTCGTTAATGATGATAGTTGGTCTGGACATTTTTACTCCATGTCGTCGGTACTGCGAGTGTCGCAGATAAACATACCCAAAAGAAAACCCTCACCGTCAGGCGGCGAGGGTTTAACTCACATGATGATACTGACTGTTGCTCACTCTTTGAAGTGATTTGCGTCACATTCAGGGAATTCCTCAATGCAGCGCATTATGTATAATTCTTAATCGTCACGGTTTATGGAAGACGAATTAGCGTGTTTTGTAAATCAGATGATTAATAACCCACTTTATCAATCACAAAGGTTTTGCCACAGTTGCCTGGGTGTGGTTGTGGCAAGAATGAGTTTGCAGAAAGCGGAGCGTTGATGGCGTCAGCTTTGATCGAGATCTGAATTTCAGTCAAATACGCAGGGTTACCCTGGCACGTTAGCTTAACTGCTTTCACGTTCTCTTTTCCCCAGCTTTTGGCAAAGGCGGCGTCAAAGTCACGGCGGCTCACTGTTTTACCGTAATTATCCGCAAGGAATTTTCCGGCTTCGCTCTCTTTAATTTCTTGATTCAGGCGTACCATCGTACCGAAGTATGCGTCCGGATCAAAACCAAAGCAGGCACCGTGTTTGGCATATTCGTAGCGTTCCAGGCAGGAACGTCCGCCAGCTCCTGGCATGACTTCACTTAGTTTAGCGGCCGTTTCCAGTGATAATCCGGTTTCCGGCGATGAACACATTCGGCTGGCGCGCGCTTCTGGTAGATTCGGGATTGGGCGAGTAGCGCAACCGAAGCGCATCCAGCGGCGTTCATCAACACCACGGGCAGCAACCGATTTAGGCAATCCTGGCCACAGACCATGTACGGTCAGAAAATCAGCTTTGTTGGTCGTTTCGGTTTGCAGGCGACATTCATCTCGTTCGTTACGATTTCGATCGTGTTGACTCTGGCAAAATCCGGTTTGCCAGGAGAGGGCCAGGACATAGCGATCAAAATCGCCATACTGTTTTGCCTGCAACGCTAAGGCGTTGGCAGAAGAGAAGGGAAGCAGAGAAACCGCGAGCAACGCGGCGTTACGCCAGAATGCTTTCATAATGGGTGTGGAACTCATACATACACTGAATACTATCTATTAAATCATAAAAAAGCCCGCCAGGTGGGCTTACCTGGCGGGCGTGATGATTTATTCAGCGTTTGGCGAACGTATTAGTTCCACATGGCGAGAATCGGCCAGCCAACCAACAGCAACATAGAGATGTAAATCACCCCGAAGATTGCGCCAAGACGCCAGTAATCTTTTGATTTCACATAGCCACAGCCGTAAATAATCACCCCAGGACCGGTTGCATACGGCGTCAGACAGCCCATGATACCGATAGACAGCACCAGCAGGATACACAGTTGTTCCATTGGTACGCCCGGAATACCTTTACCGACGGCCAGAATAACCGGCAGCATGGTTGCGGTGTGCGCAGACAGGCTGGCAAACAGGTAGTGTGCAAAGTAGAACACCAGAACCAGTACAATCACCGTTGCGTTTGGTGAGAATCCTTCCAGGTGCGTACTCATGGTACCGGCGAACCAGTCAATAAAGCCAGAACGAGTCAGGCCGTTAGCCATCACAACCAGAGTTGCCAGGTTGACCAGCGTGTTCCATGCGCTGTTATAGCGGGTAATATCTTTCCAAGGCACAACGTGCAGGGCCAGCATTAGCGAAACTGCCAGCAGACCAACTGCAGTAGCATTAATGACTTCACTGCCAAAAACCCACAAACCTAAGCTGAGCAATACAAGGCCAATCAGTGTCCACTCTCTGCGTGTCAGCGCACCCATGGTTTTCAGTTCATCACCCGCCCAGGTTGCCACTTCTTCACTGTGTGTGATTTCCGGTTTGTACAGCACGTAGGAAAGCCACGGCGCAATGATAAGCAAGATAACCCCAACCGGCAGGAAGCAGAGGAACCACTGCAACCAGCTAATCTGGATACCGGCAATTTTGCTGACGAACTCCAGACCCAGCACGTTTGGTGCCGCACCGGTGACAAACATGGACGAACTCAGACTGGTACTAATGACCATCATCCACATCAAATAGCCGCCAATACGACGCGCGGACGGATCGTTGGGGAATGATTTAAACAACGGCGGCAGGTTTTTAATGACCGGAAAAACCGTACCCCCGGTACGCGCGGTGTTGGACGGTGTAAACGGTGCCAGCAGAATGTCGATAATGACAATCGCATAACCCAACGTCAGCGTGCGTTTGCCCATGAATTTCACCAGGAAAAGGGCAATGCGACGACCTAACCCGGAAACTTCATACCCTAATGCAAAAATAAATGCGCCAAATACCAGCCATACCGTGGTGCTGGAAAAACCAGCCAGACCCCATTTCAGCGCCTGTTTTTGCGCATTAAACGCTGGGTCAGCTAATTCTTTGGCATCAAAGAGCAGGTAATTACTGCCAATAACGCAAATAGTAACCGCAATAAAACTGATCGCTGTTGCCGGAATTGGCTCGAGGATCATGCCGACAATCATTGCCACAAACACAGCGAAGTAATGCCATGCCTGTGGTGGCATACCGTCGGGGACAGGGATAAGAAACATGACACCCATCACCACCAGTGGGGCCAATAGTTTCCATATATTATCTTTTGCTAAAGACATACGGGTTCTCCGAAAATTAATATTTTCAAATTTATCAAGTGCTTAAATAATTAAATCTGTGCTAAAAACCAGGTAAGGATCAGCAGGTCGGCACTGCCGCCTGGACTGAGATTTCGTTCGATACACTCCCTGTCGAACTGCCGGAGATAATCGAGATCGGCGGGGGTTCGAATGCCCCCTTTTTGCAATAATGTTTGCGCCTCGCGCTGTAGCCAGCGCAGGCCCCCCTCGCCACCGCGCGAAGCAACGTTGGTATCGCCGTTGATCGCCATCAGTAGGAGCAAGGTATCGAGCAATGCCAGTTCAGGATCTAACCCCTGATCCAGCAGAGTGAGGTAATGCGGCAAGGCGTGGTTGATCACCAGTGGATAACCCGCTTCGGCTTCACCGCGTGCGCCGTTAAGGCCAAGCTGCTGGTACAACCGTTGACCTGCCGTCAGTTGTGAATTATTGGTACGCAGTTCGCGATCGGTCAGACCACGGCAGAAACTTGCCGCCGTAGAACAAACGGTTGTTGGCGTTACCGGCTGGTTGAGCTGAAGCAAACGGCCAATTGCCGCACATAGCAGCCCTAAAGAAAAAATGCTGCCTTTATGCGTGTTTACGCCCGCAGTGGCGCGGAACATATCACCTTCGCAAGCCATACCAATTGGGCGTAATCCGTGGAGTACCGCTTCCGGTGCCATTTCTGCACTACAGGCACCAAATTCAATGAAACGGGGTAACCAGCCCTGAATCGCCAGCGCGCTGCGGTGGAAATCTTCCAGCGCCATATCTTTGTGCGCACCGCAGTTAATGCGATCCACGAGGCCTGGTTTCGGTGACAGATTGACTTCAGTCAGCATGGCGCGCCAGCCCAGCAGGGCGTACTCATCGATTAATGACGTCGCAAGCTTTGTGGTTTTAGTTGACGTTGCAGGCATCGACATCGTTCAGCAGTGCCTCCATGCGGTTGAGTAAATCGGTCAGTTGATGGGTTTTTCCACGCGCGCAGACGGCTGCGCTTTGCTCGCACAACAGGCAGCGGCGAGGCGGCAGTGAATAGTCGCGGCGGGAGAGAATTTCGCCTTCGGGCGTCAGGACATCGATATCCCATAACCGCCCGAGAGGATGACTATGTTCAAGCTCAATGGTGGCGAGCTTGAGGTCGCGAGCCGGGGCGGCAATGCTCAACATGCCCTCCGGCCCGCTGGCGGAAACCAGTGCAGCCTGCTCCTGAATTTGCCAGCCCTGTTTTGCGGCTAAGGCACGCAAGGCTGTCACGCCATGATTAAAAATTCGGCGTGTGACCTCACTGTCTTTAATCGGCCCAGGCGCAACCACGGTAAAGGAGACCAGTGGAACAGGATGGCGCTTGAGCCAGACGTGTTGCCGTGCTTGCCTTTCATCCCGGCTGACGAGCAGCTCGGGAATTGACACCGCATGGTGGCTGGCGAGTTCAGGAAGCAGGTGCATGGCTTATTCCTTCACCTGATGTACAACATCGATCACCGAGCCATCGCGGTAACGCACAACGGCAACGACGCGGTCGGTGAATTCAATCGGCTGTGGTTCACCGGTCAGCAGACGCGCACGTTCACGCAGCCACTCAATGGAAACCACTTTAATGCCCGCTTCCTGCAGACGTTCTGCCAGCTCCGGACGTGCCGGGTTAACTGCGATACCGTGGTCTGTGACCAGAATATCGACACTGGAGCCCGGGGTGATGCAGGTCAGCACGTTATCCACCAGAGTCGGAATACGACCGCGTACCAGCGGCGCGACGATGATGGAAAGCGCAGAGGCAATCGCGGTATCGCAGTGACCACCGGAAGCACCACGCAGTACGCCGTCAGAGCCGGTCAGCACGTTAACGTTGAACTGGGTGTCAATTTCCAGCGCGCTCAGTACCACCACGTCGAGACGATCAACCGATGCACCTTTCGAACCCCAGTTAGCGTACTGGTTGGCGCTGATTTCGATGTGATTGGGGTTACGGGCCAGCGATTGCGCAGCGTGGCTGTCAAAGCTCTGTACATCCAGCAGTTTGCGGATCAGACCTTTTTCGTGCAGATCAACCATCGTCGCGGTAATACCACCGAGGGCGAAGTCGGCGCGAATATCGCGGCTACGCATTTTGTCTTCCAGGAAACGGGTTACCGCCAGCGATGCGCCGCCGGTGCCGGTTTGCATGGAGAAACCTTCTTTGAAGTAGCCTGAGTTGACAATCACATCCGCAGCGCTACGGGCAATAAGCAGTTCGCGCGGGTTAGTGGTCATACGGGTAGCACCAGCGCCGATTTTTGCAGCATCGCCAACGCGATCAACTTTGACGATTAAATCAACCTGATCTTGCTCAATGCTTGCCGGATTATGCGGATAAGGCAGCAGTTCTTCGGTAAGCATCACAACCTGTTTTGCGTTGTCGGCATCAACCATTGCATAGCCGAGGGAGCCGCAGCAGGCTTTACCGGTGTAGCCGTTGGCATTACCGAATTCATCACAGGACGGGACGCCGAGGAAAGCCACGTCGATATTCAGTTCGCCGCTCTGTACCAGATGCACACGACCGCCGTGAGAGTGGATCTGCACCGGTTCCGCCAGCAGACCGCGGGAGATTTCTTCCGCCAGTGGACCGCGTAGGCCAGAGGTATAAATGCGGGTAACCACGCCCTGGCGAATGTGTTCTACCAGCGGCGCATGGCAATCACTCAGGGAGCTGGACGCCAGGGTCAGGTTTTTAAAGCCCATCTTCGCGATGACGTCCATCACCATATTGACGGTCAGGTCACCGCCACGGAAAGCGTGATGGAAGGAAACCGTCATGCCGTCCTGTAAACCAGAGCGACGAATCGCCTCTTCCAGGTTGGCGCACAGTTTGCGATCGCGCGCTTTTTCAGCCTGGTAGGTTTGCTTTGGCGAGTTCTGGAAAGCGGCAAGATCGCATTCAGCGCGACGATTCCAGGCCGCTACCCGTTCTTGTCGTTGAGATTGTTCAATTTTCTGCGTCATTTTGATTGCCTTATTCTTCGCGGATGCCGGAAAGTTCTGCACGGGAGAGCACCAGACGGGCGCGATCGATAACCGGACCGTCCACCATCTTGCCGTTCAGGGAAACCACGCCGAGGCCTTCGCGAGCGGCGGCTTCAGCGGCTTCTACGACGCGGCGGGCGTGATCCACTTCTTTCTGGGTCGGTGCGTAGAGGTTGTGCAGCAGATCAATCTGACGCGGGTTGATCAGCGATTTGCCGTCAAAGCCCAGCTGTTTGATGTGGGCGGCTTCTTGCAGGAATCCGGCTTCGTTGTTAGCGTCGGAATAGACGGTATCGAACGCCTGAATACCCGCAGAGCGCGCGGCCTGCAAAATGGAACAGCGTGCGAACAGCAGTTCAGTTCCTTCCGGGGAGCGTTCTGTACGCAGGTTGCGCACATAGTCTTCTGCACCGAGGGCGATACCGATCAAACGCTCGGAAGCGTGAGCGATTTCCACTGCGCGGGTAATGCCCAGCGGAGATTCAATCGCCGCCAGCAGGCCGGTGCTGCCGGGTTCACGACCACAGGCTTTTTCGATACGCAGGATCTCTTTTTCGATATCCAGAACATCCTGAGCGGTATCGGTTTTCGGCAGACGCACAACGTCCGCACCACCGCGAACGACGGCTTCCAGGTCGTTAACACCCCATTCGGAATCCAGCGCGTTGACACGCACAATGGTTTCAATATCGCGATACAGCGGATGTTGCAGCGCGTGATAAACCATGCGGCGGGCGGTGTCTTTTTCACGTAATGCCACGGAGTCTTCGAGGTCAAACATCAGGGCATCAGCCGGGTAGATGAAGGAGTTGCTGACCATCGCGGCATTGGCACCAGGCACAAACAACATGCTGCGGCGGGTGCGAGTTTTACGTTGTTGCAGCGAAGCGGAAATCATTGGCAATCCTCCCATGGCAGAGCCGGGATACCGCTGGCGCGTGCCAGCAGGGCTTCCAGTCGTGCACGTAAAATGCAGTCCAGTGCGCCTTTGTCATCGACATTCAGCTGTACGCCGCGCACGTTGTAGCGGGCGAGAACGTCCAGAATGGTGGTGCGAATTGCATCGCCAAACTGTTTCTCAACGCTGCTATTGATTTGCAGGTCGATATCCTGCGTATCGAGTGGGGCGATGCGTATCATCACATCCCCAGACTCAAGGGTGCCTGCAACGGCGGGCTGGTTTATTTTCATTTTTCACCTGTTTCTCATGCGGGGGTCTTTTGACGAGCTGCCGCGTCCTGGCGGGAGTGCTCAAGCAGGTTCTGCAAATAATGCAGCGTGACTGCAGGGACCAGCGGCGCGATAGCCGTGAGATCGTTTTTCGCCAGCAGTTGACGTACCCGGGAAGCGGATATCGGCATCTCCTGGTAACGCAGCCGCTCAATTTCAACCAGTTCGATGGGCGGTGCGGAGATAGTCGGCGTTTCCAGCCAGTAGCGCATATCCTGGTTGTACTGGGCGGTAACGCGACAAAAGGGTTCAGTACCGACAAAGCGGTGAGTTACACCCAGCGCGGGAGCGAGGTACTGACGGAAAATCTTCAGATCAATTTCGGTGTAACAATGGTTAATGACGCTCTGTTCTTTAATGAAGTAGCAAGGGAACGTAGCGCGGGAGATGATGTATTCGGAGCCGCGATGCACAGTCAGGCGTGGAATATCGGCGGTGCCTTTTAACACCAGATCCAACCGGTCTTCATAGGGGAAGCGTGAAGAATCTTCTTTGACTAAAAACAGATGCAACCAGTCGCACTGTGCCGCAGCTTGTTGAATCAGATAACGGTGACCATTCGTGAAGGGATTGGCGTTCATCACAATGCAGCCAATCTTGTTCCCTGGATGACGAAATTTTTTCAGCGATTCGGCATAGCGTTTCAGTCGCGTGGCGCTGTTTTCCATCAGCACCATCACGCCGGGTACGCTGGTCAGCGTGGAAAAACCGCACTGGCGGAACAGCGCCTCGTATTCGGTTTTGGTATAAATAAACAGATGCGTGCTGTGCCGCTCATAGGCGAGGTTTATCAGTTCAGTGGCTAATGTCAGCGCCAGTCCTTCACCGCGAACGGATTCACTGATCGCAACGCATTTAATAATATTTCCGGCAATTCCACCGCACGCGATAAGCTTTTCATCGCGGGTTACGGTAATAAATACTTCGACTGTGGTGTCAACGCTCAAATCATTTTCATGCAGGAATTGGGCGATTTCCGCCATTTTTTTATTTTCTGAACGTTTTACGCGGGTGAAAATATCATTGCCGAACATAATAAATAGTATCCTGAAGGTGCATGTTGTTATCGATTTGCAACGAATGTTGTTCAATGTTGCAAACTGATAACCTTTTATTTTCACTTGGGAGAAAGGGGGGTGATCGAGGTATATCTTTTTCTCCTTTCGCTATACATCCTAAGGAGTATTTCTGCGTGAAATTTTGATTTATTTCACATAGAGTTAGTGGTTTTT
>NZ_SJWV01000103.1:0-14466 GCF_004352695.1 Escherichia sp. KCJ4928 | reverse complement strand
CATCATGGCAACTCCAGTTTTTGTATTTGTCTGGAAAAATTCACCGCCACAAACTACCACTAAAAATGTGGTTTTATATTTTTTGCCACCGTGAATATGTAATTAACAGTTCGTGAATCAACGCGAAAATAAGAATGAATATTGCGCCAGAGCAGGGAATGGCAATGTTTTGCGAAATACACTGCGCTTATCACAACTGCGGATAATTAACGATGCTGAATAGCTGGCCTTTAGCCAAAGACTTGCAGGTACTGGTAGAAATCGTCCACAGCGGGAGTTTTAGTGCTGCAGCGGCGACGCTTGGGCAAACGCCTGCATTTGTCACCAAGCGGATCCAAATCCTTGAAAATACGCTGGCAACAACGCTGCTGAACCGCTCCGCTCGCGGCGTGGCGCTGACTGAAAGTGGCCAACGTTGTTACGAACATGCGCTGGAAATCCTCACCCAATATCAGCGACTGGTCGATGACGTCACGCAAATCAAAACGCGCCCGGAGGGGATGATTCGTATTGGTTGCAGTTTTGGTTTTGGGCGCAGCCATATTGCGCCAGCCATTACCGAACTTATGCGCAATTATCCTGAGTTACAGGTGCATTTTGAATTGTTCGATCGGCAAATTGATTTAGTGCAGGATAATATTGATCTGGATATTCGTATTAATGACGAAATTCCTGATTATTATATTGCGCATCTGTTAACGAAAAATAAAAGAATATTATGCGCAGCACCTGAGTATCTGCAAAAATATCCGCAGCCACAATCATTACAGGAATTAAGTCGTCATGACTGTCTGGTGACCAAAGAGCGCGATATGACCCACGGAATATGGGAGTTGGGGAACGGTCAGGAGAAAAAATCGGTGAAGGTTAGCGGGCATCTTTCCTCCAATAGCGGCGAGATAGTGTTGCAATGGGCGCTGGAGGGCAAAGGGATTATGCTGCGTTCCGAGTGGGATGTGTTGCCGTTTCTGGAGAGTGGCAAACTGGTGCAAGTATTGCCGGAGTATGCACAAAGCGCCAATATCTGGGCTGTTTACCGGGAGCCGCTCTATCGCAGCATGAAATTACGTGTCTGCGTGGAATTTCTGGCGGCATGGTGCCAGCAACGGCTGGGCAAGCCCGATGAAGGCTATCAGGTCATGTAGATCCACCAGAAATCACTCGGGATCCTTTTCGCGCTTTCTTTTGAATTTCGTCCAGATTTTTGTCTCCTGACGACGCCACAGACGCTGGATGTTGTCATGATGACGCAGCAGGATCAGGCAAGAGAGCATCGAAACCGGGAAGGTGAATTGTGGCTTAAACCACCATACATAAAACGGAGCAATCAGTGCACTGACAATCGCTCCCAGCGACGAGTATCCGCTCAATAGCACGGTCAGTAACCAGGTTCCCGCCATTACTCCGGTGAGATCCCAGCCAATGGGTGCGATGGCACCAAAAGCGGTAGCAACGCCTTTTCCTCCTTTAAATCCGAAGAAAACGGGCCAGATGTGTCCAAGACAGGCGGCGATGGCAATTAAGCCTAGCCAGAAGGGGCTGACACCTAATTCATACGCGCCCCAGACGGGCAACATTCCTTTCAGAACGTCGAAAATCAGTACTGCTACGGCTGCTCCCTTGCCACCGATACGTAACACATTGGTTGCGCCTGGATTGCCGGAGCCGCTGGTTCGCGGATCGGGCAGCCCACACAAGCGGCAAACCAGAATGGCACTGGAAATGGAGCCGCAGAGGTACGCGATGAGGATCATTCCAGGCGCGATTGCACTCATAAGCTGTTCCGTTTTGAAAATTCGTGTTCAACGATGAATCTGTGGATAATACGCACATTTCGCCGGAAGTGGTATCCGGTTAGCCAAAAAGCAGGCAGGACGTGATGGATATTGTATTTATAGAGCAACTTTCGGTAATCACCACTATTGGTGTTTACGACTGGGAACAGACCATCGAACAGAAGTTAGTGTTCGATATCGAAATGGCATGGGATAACCGTAAAGCGGCGAAAAGTGATGATGTGGCGGATTGCCTCAGTTACGCTGACATTGCAGAAACGGTGGTCAGCCACGTCGAGGGGGCGCGTTTTGCGCTGGTGGAACGCGTGGCTGAAGAGGTGGCGGAGCTGCTGTTAGCACGCTTCAACTCGCCGTGGGTGCGTATCAAACTCAGCAAGCCAGGCGCAGTGGCGCGGGCGGCGAATGTTGGCGTAATCATTGAGCGTGGCAATAATCTGAAAGAAAATAATTAATTTTACAGCTGTTAAACCAAACGGTTATAACCTGGTCATACGCAGTAGTTCGGACAAGCGGTACATTTTAATAATTTAGGGGTTTATTGATGAGCGATATGCACTCGCTGCTGATAGCGGCAATATTGGGTGTGGTCGAAGGATTGACAGAATTTCTGCCGGTATCCAGCACGGGCCATATGATTATTGTCGGTCACTTGTTGGGGTTTGAGGGCGACACGGCGAAAACCTTTGAAGTTGTGATCCAGTTAGGATCAATTCTGGCGGTAGTAGTGATGTTCTGGCGGCGTCTGTTTGGCCTGATTGGCATCCACTTTGGCCGCCCGTTGCAGCACGAAGGTGAAAGCAAAGGTCGTTTAACGCTGATCCACATTTTGCTGGGGATGATTCCGGCGGTGGTACTGGGGCTATTGTTCCACGACACGATTAAGTCATTGTTTAACCCGATAAATGTGATGTATGCGCTGGTCGTTGGCGGTTTGTTGCTGATTGCCGCCGAATGCCTGAAGCCGAAAGAGCCGCGTGCGCCGGGTCTTGATGATATGACCTATCGTCAGGCGTTTATGATTGGCTGTTTCCAGTGTCTGGCGCTGTGGCCGGGTTTCTCCCGTTCCGGGGCCACCATTTCAGGTGGGATGCTGATGGGCGTGAGCCGTTACGCTGCTTCCGAGTTCTCGTTCCTGCTGGCGGTACCGATGATGATGGGCGCAACGGCGCTCGATCTCTACAAAAGCTGGGGCTTCCTGACAACCGGCGATATCCCGATGTTTGCCGTTGGGTTTATCACCGCTTTTGTGGTGGCGCTGATAGCGATTAAAACCTTCCTGCAATTGATTAAGCGCATTTCGTTTATCCCGTTCGCCATTTATCGCTTTATTGTGGCGGCTGCGGTGTACGTCGTGTTCTTTTGATTGAGAAAAGGTTCGGGAGCAGGCCTGGTTTTCTCCCTCGCTCTGTAGGGAGAGGGCCGGGGTGGGGGTGATTGTTCGCACCGGTGCTGGTCTGTTCCCCTCACCCTAACCCTCTCCCCGAAGGGGCGAGGGGATGGTTCGTGTTAACGTTTAGTTTTATACTCAGTCAGGCTTTGGGCAACGTTGTTCCTTCCAACTGGCTATCGCCGCAATCCGCCGTCGGGTCAGCTCCTCGCGAATCTCCACACCTTTAAATCCCGCTTCAACGACCGCTTTTGTCGGCACTGACTGCGCCACTTCCCAGGCTTCGCGCAACCAACGGCCTTGCGGGTAGTCCGCTGATTCAAAACCGGTTCTGCCGCGCACGTCAGCCTCGCTGGTCAGCGCCAGTTGCTCGACACGCTGCGGTTTACGCCAGGCATCGATGGAATCAAACAATTTGACGATAGTTTTTGGGTTCAGCATTGGGAAGGTGTGGATGAGATCGTGAAACTCAGCCACCAGTCTGGCTAAATCGCGAATTTCATTTGGCACGCGCAGACGCTGGCAGAGTTGTTCCACTAATTTCACACCCGCCGGACCGTGACCATGATGACGCGGCCAAAGTTCTGGCGGCGTCAGTCCTTTACCGAGATCGTGGCATAAAGTTGCGAAACGGACATCGACCTGCGGACTCAGCATCGCCGCCATTGAGAGCGTCATTAAGGTATGAATACCCGTGTCGATTTCCGGATGCCACCTGGCAGGGGCCGGAACGCCAAACAGTGCGTCAATTTCCGGGAATAAAACGCGCAGTGCGCCACAATCGCGCAGTACCTGGAAGAACACCTGTGGATTGCGGGTGGTGAGGGCGCTTTCCGTCTCTTTCCATACCCGTTCAGGCGTCAGGTGTTCCAGTTCACCCGCATGGGTCATCTCGCGCATCAGCGTCAGAGTTTCATCGGCAATACGAAAACCGAGGTGGGCATAACGCGCAGCAAAACGCGCCACGCGCAGAACGCGTAACGGATCTTCGCCAAAAGCGGGGGAAACATGGCGCAACAGACGATTTTGCAGATCGCCCAGACCGTTGTACGGGTCGATAATCTCGCCGTTATCGTCCTGGGCCAGCGCATTAATGGTCAGATCGCGACGCTTAAGATCATCTTCCAGCGTGACATCCGGTGCGGCATAGCAAGTAAAACCGGTGTAACCGGAACCGGATTTCCGTTCGGTACGTGCCAGCGCATACTCTTCATGCGTTTGCGGATGCAGAAACACAGGAAAATCGCGGCCTACCTGCTGGTAGCCCGCGTCGAGCATCTTCTGTGGCGTACTGCCGACCACCACCCAATCTCTGTCTTTGACCGGTAGCCCTAACAATGCATCCCGAACAGCACCACCGACCAGATAAATCTTCACGCCATCATCCCTTCGTCAAATACACAATTCCTAATAATAAGACAGTGCAACGAAGAAGGCGATTTAGTTCATCCAGCGATCTTTGCGTTTGCGCGTTGGGATCAGGTGTGGCAGTACCAGACCGAGCAGCAAGCCAAGCCCCAGCACGCCACCGCCATACATAAACCATTGCATGATGATGGTGCGCTGTTTGTCATCCAACTGTACGCTGGCGGCATCGACCTTTTTCTGCGCGACAATCAGCTCGTTTTTCAATTTCTGATTTTCTTCTTTTAATCCGTTGATCACGCTGTCGCTCTGCGCCACTTTTTGCTGCATTTCTGCGGTGCGCTGATTCCAGGTGTTATCGATATTGGTGAGTTTATCGGTCAGGGTTTTGACCTGATTTTCCAGATCTGGCACACGGGAGCGCAGGCTTGGCTCAGTGCTAAGTTGTTTCAACGGGATCCAGGCGGTACGGCCAGAGCTGTCTTTCACCTGGGCATAATTGGTGTTGGCGTCAGTTTGTAATAAGGTCACTTCCTCGCCGGCGTTAACCGTGCCCACGAGGCGATAATGATCTCCCGGACCGCTACGGACCCAGGTATTCAGTTCATCAGAAACATAGCGCGTTTCTTCAGCGTGTGAGACGGCAGTGGCGCTAAGTGCGAGTAAAGTTAATCCGATCAGGCGTAATTTTGGCATCAGGCTGTCGTTATTGTCATGGAAAGTGGAACGATAGTAGTGGCATCAGTGTCGCTACGCAAAGCATTCGACATCAATCGGAATCCTCTGTGTCAGGTCTTGCCACTGCTTCAAACTTTTACGCCCGTCAAATTGCCCGTTGCATGGCAATTTGGCGCAAAATACTATCTACTGACAAAAAAGATCGCATTAAGTTCGCCGTTCATCGTCACTTATGTGACATAACCGATAAGTAAAGGCCATGGCTCAGGAAATCGAATTAAAGTTTATTGTTAATCACAGTGCCGTTGAGGCGTTGCGTGACCATCTCAATACGCTGGGCGGCGAGCACCATGACCCCGTGCAGTTGCTGAATATTTACTACGAAACGCCGGATAACTGGCTGCGTGGGCACGATATGGGCTTACGTATTCGTGGCGAAAACGGTCGCTATGAGATGACCATGAAAGTTGCAGGAAGAGTGACAGGCGGCTTACACCAGCGCCCGGAATATAACGTGGCGTTGAGCGAACCGACGCTCGACCTGGCGCAGTTACCGACGGAAGTCTGGCCGAACGGCGAATTGCCCGCCGATCTCGCTTCCCGCGTACAACCGCTGTTCAGCACCGATTTTTATCGCGAAAAATGGCTGGTGGCGGTCGATGACAGCCGAATTGAAATCGCTCTCGATCAGGGGGAGGTGAAAGCGGGGGAATTTGCTGAACCTATCTGTGAGCTGGAACTGGAACTGCTTAGCGGCGACACGCGCGCGGTGCTGAAACTGGCGAACCAACTGGTATCGCAAACCGGATTACGCCAGGGCAGCCTGAGCAAAGCGGCGCGTGGCTATCATCTGGCGCAGGGCAATCCGGCGCGTGAAATCAAACCGACCACCATTTTGCATGTTGCGGCAAAAGCCGATGTGGAACAGGGGCTGGAAGCGGCGTTCGAGCTGGCGTTAGCGCAATGGCAGTATCATGAAGAACTGTGGGTACGCGGCAACGATGCGGCGAAAGAGCAGGTGCTGGCAGCCATTGGCCTTGTTCGCCATGCACTGATGCTGTTCGGTGGCATTGTGCCGCGTAAAGCGAGCACTCACTTACGTGATTTGCTGACTCAATGCGAAGCGACCATCGCTTCTGCGGTTTCTGCCGTGACGGCGGTCTACTCTACCGAAACGGCAATGGCAAAGCTGGCGTTGACCGAATGGTTGGTAAGCAAAGCCTGGCAGCCGTTTTTAGATGCCAAAGCGCAGGGTAAAATCAGCGATTCCTTCAAACGCTTTGCCGATATCCATCTTTCCCGCCATGCCGCTGAACTGAAAAGCGTTTTCTGCCAGCCGTTAGGCGATCGCTACCATGATCAGTTGCCACGCCTGACGCGTGATATTGACTCAATACTGCTGCTGGCAGGTTACTATGATCCTGTCGTCGCGCAAGCCTGGCTGGAGAACTGGCAGGGGCTGCGTCACGCTATTGCGACCGGGCAACGCATTGAAATTGAACATTTCCGTAATGAGGCAAACAATCAGGAACCGTTCTGGTTGCACAGCGGAAAACGTTAATCAGGCAAGGATAAAATCGCTTATGAAGCCGCTCTCTTCACCGTTACAGCAGTACTGGCAGACCGTTGTTGAGCGGCTGCCAGAGCCTTTAGCCGAGGAATCACTTAGCGCACAGGCGAAGTCAGTACTTACTTTTAGTGATTTTGTGCAGGACAGCGTGATTGTGCATCCAGAGTGGCTGACGGAACTGGAAAGCCAACCGCCGCAGGCCGACGAATGGCAGCATTACGCGGCATGGTTGCAGGAGGCGCTCAGTAATGTGAGTGACGAAGCCGGGTTAATGCGCGAGCTGCGGCTATTCCGGCGGCGCATTATGGTGCGCATCGCCTGGGCGCAAACGCTGGCTTTGGTTACTGAAGAGAGCATATTGCAGCAGCTCAGCCATCTGGCGGAGACGCTGATTGTCGCCGCGCGTGACTGGCTGTATGACGCTTGCTGCCGCGAGTGGGGAACGCCGTGCAATGCGCAGGGCGAAGCGCAACCGCTGCTGATTTTAGGCATGGGTAAGCTGGGCGGTGGGGAACTGAATTTCTCCTCAGATATCGATCTGATTTTTGCCTGGCCGGAACATGGTTGTACGCAGGGCGGACGCCGGGAACTGGATAACGCGCAGTTTTTTACCCGCATGGGGCAGCGGCTGATTAAAGTGTTGGATCAACCAACGCAGGATGGCTTCGTCTATCGCGTGGATATGCGGCTGCGTCCGTTTGGCGAAAGTGGCCCGCTGGTGCTGAGCTTTGCCGCGTTGGAGGATTATTACCAGGAGCAGGGGCGCGACTGGGAGCGTTACGCGATGGTCAAGGCGCGGATTATGGGCGATAGCGAAGGCGTCTATGCTAACGAGTTGCGTGCGATGCTGCGCCCGTTTGTTTTCCGTCGTTACATCGATTTCAGCGTGATTCAGTCGCTGCGCAACATGAAAGGGATGATTGCCCGTGAAGTGCGTCGACGTGGTTTGACCGACAATATCAAACTCGGCGCAGGCGGCATTCGCGAAATTGAATTTATCGTTCAGGTGTTCCAGCTCATTCGCGGTGGGCGCGAACCGTCGCTGCAGTCGCGCTCTTTACTGCCAACGCTCAGCGTCATTGCCGCGCTGCATCTGCTTTCTGAAAACGATGCTGAACAATTGCGAGTGGCGTATCTGTTCCTGCGGCGTCTGGAAAACCTGCTGCAAAGCATTAACGACGAACAAACCCAGACGCTTCCTTCTGATGAGCTTAACCGTGCGCGGCTGGCGTGGGCGATGGACTTTGCTGACTGGCCGCAACTGACCGGGGCGCTGACCGCACATATGACCAATGTGCGCCGGGTGTTTAATGAATTGATTGGCGACGACGAAAGTGAAACTCAGGAAGAGTCGCTGTCGGAACAGTGGCGTGAGCTGTGGCAGGATGCGTTGCAGGAAGATGACACTACGCCAGTGCTGGCGCATCTTAGCGAGGATGATCGCAAACAGGTGCTAACGCTGATTGCCGATTTCCGCAAAGAGCTGGATAAGCGCACCATCGGGCCGCGAGGACGTCAGGTGCTCGACCATCTGATGCCGCATCTGCTAAGTGATGTCTGTGCGCGTGAAGACGCTGCCGTTACGCTGTCGCGCATTACCGCCTTGCTGGTGGGGATTGTTACCCGCACCACCTATTTAGAATTGCTAAGTGAATTCCCCGCGGCGCTTAAACATTTGATTTCTCTGTGTGCCGCGTCGCCGATGATTGCCAGCCAACTGGCGCGTTATCCATTATTGCTGGATGAATTGCTCGATCCAAACACCCTTTACCAGCCGACGGCGACCGATGCCTACCGCGATGAGTTGCGCCAGTATTTGCTGCGCGTGCCGGAAGATGACGAAGAGCAACAGCTTGAGGCGCTGCGTCAGTTCAAACAGGCGCAGCTGTTACGCATCGCCGCAGCGGATATCGCTGGTACGCTACCGGTGATGAAAGTGAGCGATCACTTAACCTGGCTGGCAGAGGCTATGATAGATGCCGTCGTTCAGCAGGCGTGGGTTCAAATGGTGGCCCGCTACGGTAAGCCAAATCACCTCAACGATCGCGAAGGCCGTGGTTTTGCGGTGGTCGGCTACGGCAAGCTGGGCGGCTGGGAGTTAGGCTACAGTTCCGATCTTGACCTGATCTTCCTCCATGATTGCCCAATGGATGCGATGACTGACGGCGAGCGGGAAATCGACGGGCGACAGTTTTATCTGCGTCTGGCGCAACGCATTATGCATCTGTTCAGTACGCGTACCTCTTCCGGCATTTTGTATGAAGTGGATGCACGGCTACGCCCGTCCGGGGCCGCGGGAATGCTGGTGACATCCGCAGAAGCATTTGCCGATTATCAGAAAAACGAGGCCTGGACGTGGGAACATCAGGCGCTGGTGCGTGCGCGGGTAGTGTACGGCGATCCGCAGCTCACCGCGCACTTTGACGCGGTGCGTCGCGAGATTATGACGCTGCCGCGTGAAGGTAAAACTCTGCAAACGGAAGTGCGGGAAATGCGCGAGAAAATGCGCGCTCATCTCGGCAATAAACATCGCGATCGCTTTGATATCAAAGCCGATGAAGGCGGAATTACCGATATCGAATTTATTACCCAATATCTGGTGTTGCGCTACGCTCATGAAAAACCGAAGTTAACGCGCTGGTCAGACAACGTGCGCATTCTGGAACTACTGGCGCAAAACGACATTATGGAAGAGCAGGAAGCGATGGCGCTGACCCGTGCTTATACTACGCTGCGCGATGAACTTCATCATCTGGCATTACAGGAATTGCCGGGCCATGTGCCGGAGGATTGCTTCACCGCAGAGCGTGAACTGGTGCGGGCAAGCTGGCAGAAGTGGCTGGTGGAAGAATGAAGTATGGTATTATCGCGCGCAAATTTTGAATCTCTCAGGAGACAGGAATGAAAGTAACGCTGCCAGAGTTTGAACGTGCAGGAGTGATGGTGGTTGGTGATGTGATGCTGGATCGTTACTGGTACGGTCCCACCAGCCGTATCTCGCCGGAAGCGCCGGTGCCCGTGGTTAAAGTCAATACCATCGAAGAACGTCCGGGCGGCGCGGCTAACGTGGCAATGAACATCGCTTCTCTCGGTGCCAATGCTCGCCTGGTCGGGCTGACGGGCATTGACGATGCGGCGCGTGCGCTGAGTAAATCTCTGGCCGACGTCAACGTCAAATGCGACTTCGTTTCTGTACCGACGCATCCGACTATCACCAAATTACGGGTACTTTCCCGCAACCAACAGCTGATCCGCCTGGATTTTGAAGAAGGTTTCGAAGGTGTTGATCCGCAGCCGCTGCACGAGCGGATTAATCAGGCGCTGAGTTCGATTGGCGCGCTGGTGCTTTCTGACTACGCCAAAGGTGCGCTGGCAAGCGTACAGCAGATGATCCAACTGGCGCGTAAAGCGGGCGTTCCGGTGCTGATTGATCCAAAAGGTACCGATTTTGAGCGCTACCGCGGCGCTACGCTGTTAACGCCGAATCTCTCGGAATTTGAAGCTGTTGTCGGTAAATGTAAGACCGAAGAAGAGATTGTTGAGCGCGGCATGAAACTGATTGCCGATTACGAACTCTCGGCTCTGTTAGTGACCCGTTCCGAACAGGGTATGTCGCTGCTGCAACCGGGTAAAGCGCCGCTGCATATGCCAACCCAGGCGCAGGAAGTGTATGACGTTACCGGTGCGGGCGACACGGTGATTGGCGTCCTGGCGGCAACGCTGGCAGCGGGTAATTCGCTGGAAGAAGCCTGCTTCTTTGCCAATGCGGCGGCTGGCGTGGTGGTCGGCAAACTGGGAACCTCCACGGTTTCGCCGATCGAGCTGGAAAATGCAGTGCGTGGGCGCGCAGATACCGGCTTTGGTGTGATGACCGAAGAGGAACTGAAGCTTGCTGTAGCGGCAGCGCGTAAACGCGGCGAAAAGGTGGTAATGACCAACGGTGTCTTTGACATCCTGCACGCCGGGCACGTCTCCTATCTGGCAAATGCTCGCAAACTGGGTGACCGTCTGATTGTCGCTGTGAACAGCGATGCCTCCACCAAACGGCTGAAAGGGGATTCCCGCCCCGTTAACCCGCTCGAACAGCGTATGATTGTGCTGGGCGCACTGGAAGCGGTCGACTGGGTGGTGTCGTTTGAAGAAGACACGCCGCAGCGCTTGATCGCCGGGATCCTGCCAGATTTACTGGTGAAGGGCGGCGACTATAAACCAGAAGAGATCGCCGGGAGTAAAGAAGTCTGGGCCAACGGCGGCGAAGTGCTGGTGCTCAACTTCGAAGACGGTTGCTCGACCACTAACATCATCAAGAAGATCCAACAGGATAAAAAAGGCTAACCGGAAAGCGGTTCACAGATCTCGCTTCGTAGCAGGCAGGCCTATTGACGCTGTTGTTTTTTCAACCTAAAGTAAAGGAACAAGGGTAAGGGAGGATTTCTCCCCCCTCTGATCAGTTGTTAGTAAGTCGGGAAACTTAACAGTAACAACACAACCAGTATGATGACGAACTTCATCATAACCCTTTCCTTCTATAAGGCCCCTTCCTCGGGAGGGGCTTTCCCGTTTCAGCCCCTTGCTGACTCCCCGATTGTTGATGAGCGCCGGACCCCGCGCAACGCTTTCCCTGAAGCAGTTTTGCCTTCCCCGAGCGGTCACGCAAAACGCTGCAACGTCCTGAGCATTTGCACCTTTTAGCGGAACGCAGATATAAAAAATCCCCGGCTTTTTGGGCCAGGGATATGTGTTAATGAAACCTTCTTGACGCTGATTTTTTTTCAACCTAAAGTAAAGGAACAAGGGTGAGGGAGGATTTCTCCCCCCTCTGATTGGCTGTTAATAAGCTGCGAAACTTACGATTAACAACACAATCAGTATGATGACGAGCTTCATCATAACCCTTTCCTTCTGTAAGGCCCCTTCCTCGGGAGGGGCTTTCCCGTTTCAGCCCTTTGCTGACTCCCCGATTGTTGATGAGCGCCGGACCTCGCGCAACGCTTTCCCAGAGGCAGTTTTGCCTTCCCCGAGCGGTCACGCAAAACGTTGCAACGACCTGATCATTTGCAGTTTTTAGCGGAACGCAGATATAAAAAATCCCCGGCTTTTTGTGCCAGGGACGTTCATAGCTGAAAATTTATTCTACGTTTTCGGCGACGGGAGTTGTTGAGGTTAAGGGTGAAGTCAATGCCGCCAGTGAGCCGCCTGAAACGCCAATTTCATTGAGCAAGGAGTCAATCAGCGGTGCCTGTGTGCGGTAAGAGAGAGCGGCTGATAATGCTTGTTCCGCCAGGTTTCCGCCCCCCACATTACCCGTGTTTGCATCACCCGCAGCGCTGCCACGATTCAGACCATCGACCTGAATAATCTTGATACCGTCAATAGATTTCATCGGCTCAACGGATTTTTCTATTACCGCAGGTAGCGCCTGCAACAAGGCCAGTTTGAATTTAAGGCTGGTTTGTTCATCAGAAAGTACGTTGATAGCATCGTTCAGCGCACGTTGTGCTTCTGCTTCCGCCAGACCCTTTTTACGTGTAGCTTCGGCTAACTCAACGATAGCCGCCGCCTGCATCTCTGCGGCTTCTTTTTCTGCTTTCGCCCGCACGGTCAGTTCAACCGCTTTGGTTTCTGCATCCTGCGCGGCAGCGATTAGGGCAACTTGTTTAGCACGATCGGCTTCTGCGGTCTGGCGAGTGGTTTCTACGTTTTGTTGCGCACTTACTGCTTCTGCGAGTGCAAGGTTAGCACGCGCTTCTGCCTGGGACTGTTGTTCCGATTTGGCGGCAATAGCGATCGATTTCGTCTGGTTGGCGATTTCGGTGACCTGCTGTTGTTCGATCTCTTTAATACGAACTTCACGTTCAGCCTCAACCTTTCTTGAGCGGACGGCCTGCTCGCGCTCGATCTCCGTTTCCTGAATTTGTCGTTCAGCCAGAATTCGCGTCTGCTCTGCTTCACGACGACGTTCAGCTTCAAAAGCCGCAATACGTGCATTCTGTTCGGCAGTACGGGTTTTAACCTGCTGCTCCTGCTCAAGCGTCATAAACGCTTCTTGTTGTTCAATCTCCAACTTGCGCGAAAGTGCATCACGGTTTTTCTCACGCACCGCAACTTCTACATCCTGTTCAACTTCGTTACGTTCGCGACGACGGCGCTCCGTCTCCTGAGTCAGTTTGGTTAAACCTTCGGCGTCAAAGGCATTGTTCGGATTGAAATGTTCTTTCGAGGTCTGGTTAAAGTTGGTAAGTGAAACGCTTTCCAGCTCAAGACCGTTTTTCGACAGGTCTTCTGCGACAGTATTTTGTACTCCCTGCACGAAGTTCTCGCGGGTATCCTGTAACTCATGCATGGTCATTTGTGCAGCTGTTGCACGGAGGGCATCGACAAATTTATCTTCAACCAACATACGTAAGTCTTCTGGTGATAGCGTGCGTTGCCCCAACGTCTGCGCCGCAGTGGCGATGCCTTCTACAGACGGTTTTACCCGTACAAAGAAAGCGACTACTACATCGACACGCATACGATCTTTCGTAATCAGGCTATCAATGGTTGAGCGGCTGACTTCCAGCTTCAGAGTATTCATATTGATGGGGATTATTTCATGAAAGATCGGCATCACGATTGCGCCACCGCTCATCACCACTTTTTGCCCACCTAAACCAGTACGAACAAAAGCTTGCTCTGCCGAAGCGCGACGATAGAGCCTGGCGAAAATAATTCCAATAATAAACAGAATGCATACGGCAATAATCGCGGTAAACATCCAGGAGGGCACAGAATTAACAATATCATCCATTATTAAATTTCCTTTTGATTAATAAATTACAATATTTGTGGCCAGGGATTGTTTTCCGCCAAATATCGCGTTGCAGAAAGTCGGCAAATAATTAACACTTTGTCTCCTTTAGTGAAAAATTTTCCTTCTTCAGGCTCCAGTAGTAAATAATGTATTTGGCCAAATTGATCGGTGAGTTTTCCTTCGCAGGGATTGCCTGAAGTGGCTTGATGACCGGTAATTAATGCCATGCTACCAATATATTCTTCTTCTGTAATAGCTGAACTATGGTCGCGTGGAATCCAGGGCGCAACTATTTTACCGGTATAATGCACCGCAATAATCGTAAACAGTAAACTGACAGGAACCACGAACAGGTTCGACAGTGGTGATTGCCAGACCATGATGCAGGCATGCTGCAACAGGATGCCAATAAGACCAAAAAAACCAGCCAGCAAGCAGAGAACGACGAGAGCTGGCAATCTTCCGATATTGAGATAATGAAGTGCCTGGCTAATATGACCTGTGGTTATGGAATCATAATGGTCAAGATGTGCATCAAGAGCACCGGAGAGCATGTGACCGCAGATAAGCGCTAAAATTTCTAAAAGGCCGATCAACAGTACAAAGGAAATAGCGAAAAGATAAGGGGTATTATAGTCGGCGAATAAAATCATATGTCACTCCAATGTCCATTTAGTGACGCAATATTCACTTTGGGATAGTTTCCTTGCTTACATTTATCTTTGTTAATAATAACACATGTTAGAGAAGTTCTGGAAGAGAAAGTTTTTTAATATGGTTTTTTATTTTTCACTAAAAAGTGTGATCGGGGACAATATATTTACGCACGTTATGTTTAAAGGCACTACACTGATTGGGGAATACTGAAATCAGAAAA
>NZ_SJWV01000102.1:0-14469 GCF_004352695.1 Escherichia sp. KCJ4928 | reverse complement strand
CCACTAAACCACGCAATTCTGATCTCTCCTTACATCGCCGAGGCAATACATCCACGCTAAAAAACAACACTATTAAATACAAAGCGTTATAAAAAACCACGCCAACTTACAACAAATTGTATTGATCTTGTAAAGTACATATCGTACTATTTAACCGTCAGCAGGACGCTGGAAGCCAAATGGAACAGACTGGCAGGCTCTTTAAACAACGTCGACTCTCGACTACGTGGCTGAAAAGCCAGATCACCCAACCACATAAGCTGTGGGATGCAATGCCGAAGCAACCGTCTCAGGAGGAGCTTCGAGATTGCATCGCCAAAGTTTATTCGGGAGGAATCCATGTCCAGAAAAACAGAATTTAAAGGCACCGCAGCTTCTCGCCGTAGAGCTCGTCGCGCAAACCAGCAATGAGAGCAGAAGTGATAACTCTGACAACGTTGACCAGAAAATATGAAGGTTCAACTTGTCTTCCGAACGTAGCTCTTTACGCGGCAGGCTACCGGAAATCAAAACAACTGACGGCGAGATGATAAATTCATTTGCTAATTACTTGTTTTTGCCATGCTTATCCTGAGCGATAAGTTCATCCATAAGGCTGTCTGCCTTCCCGGCAAACCTAATGTAGCACTCATGTCTATAGCTTTCAGGGATAACGAAACGGTCGGTATCAGGATATCCAACAGCAGGAGGCCTTCGAACGAGGAGTCCTTTTTTGAGCAATGAAATTGATTCATGAGCGCCCTTTTCCGTTTGTAGCTGGTTATTAGCGGCTACAGCGAATGCCAAATAAGCTCTTTCTCCAAGAGTTAACGAATCAAACAAATCTTGCACATATTTTTCTTCTTTAGATTTGCGCTTCTGAGCAGCGAATACCTCAATTCTTTCAGTCACAGCGTGATAAGCGGAATTAACAACGCCGTTAAGCACATAGCTAACGCAAAACAACAGGATGTAATACATCCAGTAATGAGGAAGGATTTCTGGATTATGCAGGTTTATCCATTCTTTTACGCTTACCGGCATAACAATAATCAATATGATCAGGATGATTAGCATATGAATCAACTGTTTAAGTGTCATTCCTTGCAGGAAAAAATGCATTAGTTCCTGCCACCATGAGTTGTTCATCGGCGTTTCTCTTTTGCTCTCTGTAGGGGTGAATAGAGTTTATCCGATTTCTCGCTGTAGGGGTACACGAGAACCACCGAGCCTGATGTGGTTAAAAGACAGGCACAATCTTTACTACCGCAATCCACTATTTAAGGTGATATATGGAAGAAGAATTTGAAGAGTTCGAAGAGCATCCCCAGAATGTGATGGAACAATACCAGGACTATCCTTATGACTACGACTATTGATAAAAATCAATGGTGTGGACAATTCAAGCGATGCAATGGATGCAAGCTGCAATCGGAATGCATGGTTAAGCCTGAAGAAATGTTTCCTGTAATGGAAGATGGGAAATATGTCGATAAATGGGCAATACGAGCGACGGCAATGATTGCCAGAGAACTTGGTAAACAGAACAACAAAGCTGCCTGATAGTGGCCTTTATTTTTGGCATAAATAACAGAATAAACACTGCACTGTGTATTCATTCCAACGAGTGAATACACGGAGCAATGTCGCTCGTAACTAAACAGGAGCCGACTTGTTCTGATTATTGGAAATCTTCTTTGCCCTCCAATGTGAGGGCGATTTTTTATCTGTGAGGATATGAACAGATGTCAAACATCAAAAAATACATCATTGATTACGACTGGAAAGCATCAATAGAAATTGAAATCGACCATGACGTAATGACAGAGGAAAAACTTCACCAGATTAATAATTTCTGGTCAGACTCTGAATACCGACTCAATAAACACGGCTCTGTATTAAATGCTGTATTAATCATGCTGGCGCAACATGCTCTGCTTATAGCAATTTCAAGCGACTTAAATGCATATGGTGTTGTGTGTGAGTTCGACTGGAATGATGGAAATGGTCAGGAAGGATGGCCTCCAATGGATGGTAGCGAAGGAATAAGAATTACCGATATCGATACATCAGGAATATTTGATTCAGATGATATGACTATCAAGGCCGCCTGAGTGCGGCTTTACCGCATACCAATAACGCTTCACTCGAGGCGTTTTTCGTTATGTATAAATAAGGAGCACACCATGCAATATGCCATTGCAGGGTGGCCTGTTGCTGGCTGCCCTTCCGAATCTTTACTTGAACGAATCACCCGTAAATTACGTGACGGATGGAAACGCCTTATCGACATACTTAATCAGCCAGGAGTCCCAAAGAATGGATCAAACACTTATGGCTATCCAGACTAAATTCACTATCGCCACTTTTATTGGCGATGAAAAGATGTTTCGTGAAGCCGTCGACGCTTATAAAAAATGGATATTAATGCTGAAATTGAGATCAAGCAAAAGCATTCACTAACCCCCTTTCCTGTTTTCCTAATCAGCCCGGCATTTCGCAGGCGATATTTTCACAGCTATTTCAGGAGTTCAGCCATGAACGCTTATTACATTCAGGATCGTCTTGAGGCTCAGAGCTGGGCGCGTCACTACCAGCAGATCGCCCGTGAAGAGAAAGAGGCAGAACTGGCAGACGACATGGAAAAAGGCCTGCCCCAGCACCTGTTTGAATCGCTATGCATCGATCATTTGCAACGCCACGGGGCCAGCAAAAAAGCCATTACCCGTGCGTTTGATGACGATGTTGAGTTTCAGGAGCGCATGGCAGAACACATCCGGTACATGGTTGAAACCATTGCTCACCACCAGGTTGATATTGATTCAGAGGTATAAAACGGATGAGTACAGCACTCGCAACGCTGGCTGGGAAGCTGGCTGAACGTGTCGGCATGGATTCTGTCGACCCACAGGAACTGATCACCACTCTTCGCCAGACGGCATTTAAAGGTGATGCCAGCGATGCGCAGTTCATCGCATTGCTGATCGTCGCCAACCAGTACGGCCTTAATCCGTGGACGAAAGAAATTTACGCCTTCCCTGATAAGCAGAACGGCATTGTTCCGGTGGTGGGCGTTGATGGCTGGTCCCGCATCATCAATGAAAACCAGCAGTTTGATGGCATGGACTTTGAGCAGGACAATGAATCCTGTACATGCCGGATTTACCGCAAGGACCGTAATCATCCGATCTGCGTTACCGAATGGATGGATGAATGCCGCCGCGAACCATTCAAAACCCGCGAAGGCAGAGAAATCACGGGGCCGTGGCAGTCGCATCCCAAACGGATGTTACGGCATAAAGCCATGATTCAGTGTGCCCGTCTGGCCTTCGGATTTGCTGGTATCTATGACAAGGATGAAGCCGAGCGCATTGTCGAAAATACTGCATACACTGCAGAACGTCAGCCAGAACGCGACATCACTCCGGTTAACGATGAAACCATGCAGGAGATTAACACTCTGCTGATCGCCCTGGATAAAACATGGGATGACGACTTATTGCCGCTCTGTTCCCAGATATTTCGCCGCGACATTCGCGCATCGTCAGAACTGACACAGGCCGAAGCAGTGAAAGCTCTTGGATTCCTGAAACAGAAAGCCACTGAGCAGAAGGTGGCAGCATGATACCGGACATTATCCTGCAGCGTACCGGGATCGACGTGAGAGCTGTCGAACAGGGGGATGATGCATGGCACAAATTACGGCTCGGCGTCATCACCGCTTCAGAAGTTCACAACGTGATAGCAAAGCCCCGCTCAGGAAAGAAGTGGCCTGACATGAAAATGTCCTACTTCCACACCCTGCTGGCTGAGGTTTGCACCGGTGTGGCTCCGGAAGTTAATGCTAAGGCGCTGGCCTGGGGAAAACAGTACGAGAACGACGCCAGAACCCTGTTTGAATTCACTTCCGGCGTGAATATTACTGAATCCCCGATCATCTATCGCGACGAAAGTATGCGCACCGCCTGCTCTCCCGATGGTTTATGCAGTGACGGCAACGGCCTTGAACTGAAATGCCCGTTTACCTCCCGGGATTTCATGAAATTCCGGCTCGGTGGTTTCGAGGCAATAAAATCGGCTTACATGGCCCAGGTGCAGTACAGCATGTGGGTGACGCGAAAAGATGCCTGGTACTTTGCCAACTATGACCCGCGCATGAAGCGTGAAGGCCTGCATTATGTCGTGATTGAGCGGAATGAAAAGTACATGGCGAGTTTTGACGAGATGGTGCCGGAGTTCATCGAAAAAATGGACGAGGCACTGGCTGAAATTGGTTTTGTATTTGGGGAGCAATGGCGATGACGCATCCTCACGATAATATCCGGGTAGGCGCGATCACTTTCGTCTACTCCGTTACAAAGCGAGGCTGGGTATTTCCCGGCCTTTCTGTTATCAGAAATCCCCTGAAAGCACAGCGGCTGGCTGAGGAGATAAATAATAAACGGGGAGCTGTATGCACAAAGCATCTCCTGTTGAGTTAAGAACGAGCATTGAGATGGCACATAGCCTCGCTCAAATTGGAGTCAGGTTTGTGCCAATACCAGTAGAAACAGACGAAGAATTTCATACGTTAGCCGCATCCCTTTCACAAAAGCTGGAAATGATGGTGGCGAAAGCAGAAGCAGATGAGAGAGACCAGGTATGACAACCACTGAATGCATTTTTCTGGCAGCGGGCTTCATATTCTGTGTGCTTATGCTTGCCGACATGGGACTTGTTCAATGACACATCAGCAAGAAAACGCCCTTCGCAGTATTGCCCGTCAGGCTAATTCTGAAATCAAAAAAGCCAGACAGCAGTTTCCGGATAAAAACGTCGATGACATTTGCCGTAGCGTACTGAAGAAGCACCGCGAAACGGTAACGCTGATGGGATTCACACCGACTCATTTAAGCCTGGCGATCGGCATGTTAAACGGCGTCTTTAAGGAACGGTGAGCATGAAAAACAAAATCATCATGGAGCTACAGGCTCCTTTTTTATTATTCGCATTCACCCTCAAGCGTATTAACCAACAATTCAGGGATTAATGAAAGATGGCAGACATCATTGATTCAGCATCAGAAATTGAAGAATTACAGCGCAACACAGCAATAAAAATGCGCCGCCTGAACCACCAGGCTATATCTGCCACTCATTGTTGTGAGTGTGGCGATCCGATAGATGAACGAAGACGCTTGGCCGTTCAGGGTTGTCGGACTTGTGCAAGTTGCCAAGAGGATCTGGAACTTATCAGTAAACAGAGAGGTTCGAAGTGAGCGAAATTAACTCTCAGGCACTGCGTGAAGCGGCAGAGCAGGCAATGCATGACGACTGGGGATTTGACGCAGACCTTTTCCATGAATTGGTAACACCATCGATTGTGCTGGAACTGCTGGATGAACGGGAAAGAAACCAGCAATACATCAAACGCCGCGACCAGGAGAACGAGGATATTGCGCTAACAGTAGGGAAACTGCGTGTTGAGCTTGAAACAGCAAAATCAAAACTCAACGAGCAGCGTGAGTATTACGAAGGTGTTATCTCGGATGGGAGTAAGCGTATTGCTAAACTGGAAAGCAACGAAGTCCGTGAAGACGGAAACCAGTTTCTTGTTGTTCGCCATCCTGGGAAGACTCCTGTTATCAAGCACTGCACTGGTGACCTGGAAGAGTTTCTGCGGCAGTTAATCGAACAAGACCCGTTAGTAACTATCGACATCATTACGCATCGCTATTACGGGGTTGGAGGTCAATGGGTTCAGGATGCAGGTGAGTATCTGCATATGATGTCTGACGCTGGCATTCGCATCAAAGGAGAGTGAGATCGGTTTTGTAAAAGATAACGCTTGTGAAAATGCTGAATTTCGCGTCGTCTTCACAGCGATGCCAGAGTCTGTAGTGTCAGATGATGACCGTACTCAAACATCGGGTTGAGTATTATCTTACTGTTTCTTTACATAAACATTGCTGATACCGTTTAGCTGAAACGACATACATTGCAAGGAGTTTATAAATGAGTATCAATGAGTTAGAGTCTGAGCAAAAAGATTGGGCGTTATCAATGTTGTGCAGATCCGGTGTCTTGTCTCCATGCAGACATCACGAAGGTGTTTATGTAGATGAAGGTATAGATATAGAGTCGGCATACAAATATTCCATGAAGGTTTATAAGTCTAATGAAGACAAATCCCCATTCTGCAATGTGCGAGAAATGACTGATACCGTGCAAAATTATTATCACGAGTACGGTGGAAACGATACTTGCCCTCTCTGTACAAAACATATAGATGATTAAACCCAATATTACATAACAATCCTCGCACTCGCGGGGATTTATTTTATCTGAACTCGCTACGGCGGGTTTTGTTTTATGGAGATGATAAATGCACTTCCGAGTCACAGGAGAATGGAATGGAGAGCCATTCAACAGAGTTATCGAAGCGGAGAACATCAACGACTGCTACGACCACTGGATGATATGGGCGCAGATAGCACATGCAGACATAACCAATATTCGAATTGAAGAACTGAAAGAACACCAAGCCGCCTGATGGCGGTTTTTTCTTGCGTGTAATTGCGGAGACTTTGCGATGTACTTGACACTTCAGGAGTGGAACGCTCGCCAGCGACGCCCAAGAAGCCTTGAAACAGTTCGTCGATGGGTGCGCGAATGCAGGATATTCCCTCCTCCGGTTAAGGATGGAAGAGAATATCTGTTCCACGAATCAGCGGTAAAGGTTGACTTAAATCGACCAGTAACAGGTAGCCTTTTGAAGAGGATCAGAAATGGGAAGAAGGCGAAGTCATGAGCGCCGGGATTTACCCCCTAACCTTTATATAAGAAACAATGGATATTACTGCTACAGGGACCCAAGGACGGGTAAAGAGTTTGGATTAGGCAGAGACAGGCGAATCGCAATCACTGAAGCCATACAGGCCAACATTGAGTTATTTTCAGGACACAAACACAAGCCTCTGACAGCGAGAATCAACAGTGATAATTCCGTTACGTTACATTCATGGCTTGATCGCTACGAAAAAATCCTGGCCAGCAGAGGAATCAAGCAGAAGACACTCATAAATTACATGAGCAAAATTAAAGCAATAAGGAGGGGGCTGCCTGATGCTCCACTTGAAGACATCACCACAAAAGAAATTGCGGCAATGCTCAATGGATACATAGACGAGGGCAAGGCGGCGTCAGCCAAGTTAATCAGATCAACACTGAGCGATGCATTCCGAGAGGCAATAGCTGAAGGCCATATAACAACAAACCCTGTCGCTGCCACTCGCGCAGCAAAATCAGAGGTAAGGAGATCAAGACTTACGGCTGACGAATACCTGAAAATTTATCAAGCAGCAGAATCATCACCATGTTGGCTCAGACTTGCAATGGAACTGGCTGTTGTTACCGGGCAACGAGTTGGTGATTTATGCGAAATGAAGTGGTCTGATATCGTAGATGGATATCTTTATGTCGAGCAAAGCAAAACAGGCGTAAAAATTGCCATCCCAACAACATTGCATGTTGATGCTCTCGGAATATCAATGAAGGAAACACTTGATAAATGCAAAGAGATTCTTGGCGGAGAAACCATAATTGCATCTACTCGTCGCGAACCGCTTTCATCCGGCACAGTATCAAGGTATTTTATGCGCGCACGAAAAGCATCAGGTCTTTCCTTCGAAGGGGATCCGCCTACCTTTCACGAGTTGCGCAGTTTGTCTGCAAGACTCTATGAGAAGCAGATAAGCGATAAGTTTGCTCAACATCTTCTCGGGCATAAGTCGGACACCATGGCATCACAGTATCGTGATGGCAGAGGCAGGGAGTGGGACAAAATTGAAATCAAATAATGATTTTATTTTGACTGATAGTGACCTGTTCGTTGCAACAAATTGATAAGCAATGCTTTTTTATAATGCCAACTTAGTATAAAAAAGCAGGCTTCAACGGATTCATTTTTCTATTTCATAGCCCGGAGCAACCTGTGAACACATTTTCAGTTTCCCGTCTGGCGCTGGCATTGGCTTTTGGCGTGACGCTGACCGCCTGTAGCTCAACCCCGCCCGATCAACGTCCTTCTGATCAAACCGCGCCTGGTACCTCTTCTCGCCCGATTCTGTCGGCAAAAGAAGCGCAGAATTTCGATGCTCAACACTATTTTGCATCCCTGACACCAGGTGCAGCAGCGTGGAATCCTTCCCCGATTACCCTGCCTGCGCAACCTGACTTTGTTGTCGGCCCGGCGGGCACTCAAGGTGTAACGCATACCACGATTCAGGCGGCGGTAGATGCGGCAATTATCAAGCGTACCAACAAGCGCCAGTATATTGCCGTGATGCCTGGTGAGTATCAGGGAACGGTATATGTCCCTGCCGCTCCGGGTGGAATTACTCTGTACGGTACAGGTGAAAAACCGATTGATGTGAAGATTGGGCTTTCCCTTGATGGTGGCATGAGCCCTGCCGACTGGCGTCACGACGTCAACCCGCGCGGCAAATATATGCCAGGTAAACCAGCGTGGTATATGTACGATAGCTGCCAGAGCAAACGCAGCGACAGTATCGGTGTTCTCTGCTCTGCGGTCTTCTGGTCACAAAACAATGGCCTGCAACTGCAAAATCTGACCATCGAAAACACGCTGGGCGATAGCGTAGATGCAGGTAACCATCCGGCGGTGGCACTGCGTACTGATGGTGACCAGGTACAGATTAACAACGTTAACATTCTCGGTCGTCAGAACACCTTCTTTGTCACCAACAGCGGTGTGCAGAACCGTCTGGAAACGAATCGTCAGCCGCGTACGCTGGTGACCAACAGCTACATTGAAGGGGATGTGGATATCGTTTCTGGTCGCGGCGCAGTGGTGTTCGATAACACCGAATTCCGCGTGGTGAACTCACGTACTCAGCAAGAAGCGTATGTGTTTGCACCGGCTACGCTGTCCAACATTTACTACGGTTTCCTCGCCGTAAACAGCCGTTTCAATGCTTTCGGTGATGGTGTGGCGCAACTGGGCCGCTCGCTGGATGTTGATGCCAATACCAACGGTCAGGTGGTGATCCGTGATAGCGCCATCAACGAAGGTTTTAACACGGCTAAACCGTGGGCCGATGCGGTGATCTCTAATCGTCCGTTTGCGGGTAATACCGGCAGCGTAGATGATAACGACGAAATACAGCGCAATCTGAATGACACTAACTACAACCGCATGTGGGAATACAATAACCGCGGCGTGGGTAGTAAAGTGGTTGCAGAGGCGAAGAAGTAAGAGCAATTAACTATTTGCCGGATGCGGCGTAAACGCCTTATCCGGCCTACGGTTCGATGCGATTTGTAGGTCGGATAAGATGCGCAAGCATCGCATCCGACAATAAGTGCCGGATGCTGCGAAAATGCCTTATCTGGCCTACAGATTCGATGCGATTCGTAGGTCGGAGAAGATGCGCAAGCATCGCATCCGACAATAAGTGCCGAATGCGACCTACATTCACATGGCGCTTTTTACATCTGACGGTTTTTATTGAAGTTAATCAAACTACCCGCCTTGATAATCTCGCGCTCTTCAGCAGTCAGACTTTCCATATAGAGCGTAATTTCCGTTACCGGCGCATCTTCATGGATCACATAACCTTTAAACGTCGTACCCGGATTATCCAGCGCCGCTTTAATGCCAGGGATGTAAATGTAATCCCCCACTTCAAAGGTTGGCACTTCCGCCATCTGCAGCGGTAACATCCCCCAGTTGATGACGTTAGAACGGTAGCGTTTAGTCGCGTACTCTTCGGCAATATTCGCCAGACCGCCAATCACACGCTGGCAGCTCGCCGCCTGTTCACGCGCAGAACCATCGCCTGGTTTCACCGCATATACCATGCTGCCAATTTCAGTTTGCAGCGGATCAATATGCTCCTGACCAGCAATCTGCTTAATGCGCGCAAACACCTCTGTCAGCTCGCTGACATTCCCCGCCAGACGCTGATTTTCCAGCTCAGCAGTCGCTTTACTTCTGCCAACATAACCGGGATCGCGGCGTGACAGGGTAAACTCCGCCAGACCAATCGGATTTGAACGATAAGAAGAGGTTTCACCGGAAGGAATCAGTTCGTCGGTGGTGGTCACTTCGTCGAGGATCTTCGAGCACACTTTCAGGACGATATTGTCAGTCAGCGCACCCAATTCCGGCCAGTCTTTAATGTTCGGTCCGTAAATCAGCGGTTGCTGAGTTGCCCCTTTCACAAAGCCCTGATAAACACGGTTTTTATACGGCGTTACATCGAAGGCGTACTCCGGCACGTTGTCCCAGCAATCAAGTTCGCTGGCAGAGGTTAAATAGCCACCGTTTGCCGCAGTCGCAGCGATAGAACGAGCGTCCATCAACGCCACCGCTGACATCTGCCCATTAGCTGGCTTAGAGCCTTCGCGGTTCGGGAAGTTACGCGTGGTGTGGCGAATACTCAAACCGTTGTTGATTGGCGTATCGCCCGCACCAAAGCATGGGCCGCAGAACGCGGTTCTGATGATTGCGCCTGCGCCAATCAAATCTGCTACCACACCTTTTTTGGCGAGATCCATAAACACCGGCTGTGATGACGGGTAAACTGCCAGCGAGAAGGTGTCATTGCCACAGGATTGACCGCGCAGTGCATTCGCCGCCGCGATGACGTTTTCGTAGTTACCGCCAGAACAGCCCGCGATAATCCCCTGCTGCACTTTCAGGCGACCATTTTCCACTTTATCCAGCAGCGAGAGTTTGGCTTTACCGTGCGCCACGCGTTCGGACTCAATTTCAATCTCACGCAGAATGTCGGTCAGGTTCTGGTTCAGTGTGTCGATTTTATACACGTTGCTCGGGTGGAACGGCAGCGCAATCATTGGTTTGATGGCGCTTAAATCAACGCTGATGCAGCCATCGTAGTACGCCATCGGTTGAGGGTTAAGCTGGCAGTAATCCTGGCCGCGACCGTGCAGCGCCAGCCAGTTATGCACTTCTTCATCAGTTTGCCAGACGGAGCTTAAACAGGTGGTTTCCGTGGTCATCACGTCAACGCTGTTACGGAAATCGGTAGAGAGCGCGCTAACGCCCGGTCCAACGAACTCCATGACTTTGTTTTTGACGTAACCGTTTTTGAACACCGCGCCAATGATAGCCAGCGCCACATCCTGTGGCCCCACATACGGCGCAGGTTTTCCGGTCAGATGCACCGCAACCACGCCCGGATAGTCGATATCCCAGGTGTCATTAAGCAGCTGTTTTACCAACTCACCGCCGCCCTCACCGACTGCCATTGTCCCTAATGCACCGTAACGGGTGTGGCTGTCTGACCCGAGGATCATTTTGCCGCCGCCTGCCATCATCTCACGCATATATTGATGGATGACCGCAATATGCGGAGGCACAAAAATACCGCCATAACGCTGGGCCGCCGATAAACCAAAAACATGGTCATCACCGTTAATAGTGCCGCCGACGGCGCAGAGTGAGTTATGGCAGTTGGTCAGCACATACGGCAGCGGGAAACGTTCCATACCGGACGCTTTAGCGGTCTGTACAATACCAACAAAGGTAATATCGTGAGAGGCTAATGAATCAAACTTAATTTTAAGTTTATCCATATTTCCGGACGTATTATGCGAAGAGAGAATAGACCAGGCAATAGTGCCTTTTTTGGCTTCTTCTTTTTTAATTTCGCCGGTGAAATGTTCTTCGGCAATTATTTCGTTATTACTGGCGAGAAACACGCCTTTTTCAGATAACTTGATCATCAAATGCTCCAGATATCTGCGCACCGTGAAGTGCGCAGAAAGATAATAAATGGATATACTCTAAATAATTCGAGTTGCAGGAAGGCGACAAGCGAGTGAATCCCCAGGAGCTTACATAAGTAAGTGACTGGGGTGAGCGAACGCAGACGCAGCACATGCAACTTCAAGTATGACGAGAATATTTACAGCATGTTCCAGCCGATCAGCATATTCCACCACCACACGCCGAGGGTGATATGCACCAGGAAGGTTAATATCGTCAGTACCGCACCGACCAACCACCAGGATTTAATATCGTTATAACCCACGCCAAAGATGACCGGACCTGCCGCGCCGCCATAGTGAGTAACCATGCCGCCATAGGAGTTGGAGAACAACAGTGCCAGCGCGGTTAACATTAACGGTGCGCCGGAGACGTTCGCCAGCATGGCAAATACCGGTAACATAGCAACGATATAGGCACTACCGGAAGCGAAGAAATAACGCACGATAATGCTGAGGAAAATAATAACGAAGAAAGCAACGTTACCGTGACCATCAAATGCCAGGTTATTTTTAAAGACTTCAGCTAACCATTCGAAGAATTTAACTTTCGATAATAAGGAGCTTAATCCGATAATACCGCCGTACCAGATTAAGGTATTCCAGCCGCCTTTATTTTTAACCACGTCTTCCCAGGTAACGATACCCAGCAGCAGCATGGTCGCCATAACAACGATTGCCACAGTGGATTCATCAACCCCCAGAGACTTACTGAAAATCCAGCCCAGTAGCGCCAGCACAAAGACACCGAGCAGCATTTTTTCGCGGATTTTCATCGGTCCCAGTTCGGCAAGGCCCGCTTTAGCGATGGTTTTATTATCCACCTTCTTAATTTCTGGCGGATACATGGTATAAATCACCAGTGGGGTGACCAGCAGCATAATGATGCCCGGCAATCCGGCGGCCAGTGCCCATCCACCCCAGCTAATTTGCAGGTGCAGAATGTCGTTGATCATTTTCAGCGCCAGAATGTTCCCCGCCATTGCGGTAAAGAACATATAGCTGGTGGTTTTGGTGACCATGTAAATGGACATCATCAGGTAATGTCCGACACGACGCGGACTTTTTTCCGGTTCGGACCCCAAAGCCACCGCCACGCTGTTGATGATCGGTAACACAATACCGCCCGCACGCGCGGTGTTAGACGGTGTTGCCGGAGCCAGTACCAGATCGAGGAATACCGTAACGTAACCCAGACCCAGCGTGGTGTTACCGATTTTACCAATCAGCAGATAGGCAATACGTTTACCTAAACCGGTGGTCACAAATGCGGCGCTTAAGGTAAACGCCGAGAACACCAGCCAGGTAGTACCTGAAGAGTAACCGCTTAATACGGCGGTGGTCTTAAACGCACCGTCGGATAAGTTACCGACCACCACCATGGAGGCAGCAACGGCAATTAACAGTACGACAGGTTCCGGGAAAGGCTTGATAACCAGCCCCACAATGGCCGCCAGGTAAATACCAAAAAGCACCCACGCCAGTTCGCTTAATCCTGCCGGAGCTGGCATAAAACCAATAATACATGGGATCGCTAATATCAGAATTAGCTTCCATAACGATTTCTTATTCATTTAAAATCCTGTTCTTTCTGTATGACTCATACAGAAGTCCTTTATTGATTATCCTTATCTTGACAACGAATTTTTTCAGGGAAGATAAACTTCACCGGAAAATATTTTTCTGGTCGTCCGAATAACAGATGCGCGTAACGTCGTGGCATCCTGACCTTCATTACTTAAATGAACGTCGAGCGCACCACTGGGGTGTTCAATATTGATATTGCCGTATCCTACAGAAGGGACGATTTGTCGGGTGACGGTGCCTTCCAATGCACAACTACTGGAAATAGCAATAGCACCGGTTATCGCCAGCGCGCGATGGCAAGAATGCGGCATAAAATAACGCACATTAATTGCCCCGCCTTTCTGCGCTGGAGAAATAAGCACAGGTTTAGGGATAACCATATTACTGACATCACCTAAGCCCATTGCTTTACCCGCTTGTAGACGGATAGATTCAATGCGGGCTAATAATGCTTTGTCGGCATCCAGTTCCGCCGGTAATTCATAACCTGTTTTTCCCAGATATTCAGCCGGAATAATGACGACTGGCATCGCCATATCGATACAGGTCACCGGGACATCGTCAAAATAATCAATCTGATTATCAGTCGGGAAAACTTTTCCGGTTTTGGTTCCAGCGGCATTCAGGAAAGTGAGCGCAACCGGTGCGGCAGTACCCGGTACGCCGTCAATTCTGGCACTACCCTCGTACTCGACAACACCATTTGGCGTTTGCACATCAGCTTCGATGAACGTACCCGTATTGACGTTGCGGATACGCACACGGGTGACCGGTGATGTCGCTGCAATCAAACCATTTTCAATGGCGAATGCCCCAACACCAGACAGCATATTGCCACAATTAGGCGTGGTATCGACACGTTGCTCATGGACAATAACTTGAGCAAACAGATAATCGACATCAGCACGCGGATCGCTGGAACGGCTAATAATGGCGACTTTACTGGTCAGCGGATTACCGCCGCCAATACCGTCAATTTCCAGATCGTTACCGGAACCCATAATTGCCATCAATATTTTATCGCGCTGCGTTTGATCTTCGGGTAAATGTTCCGCTAACAAGAACGCGCCCCTCGAGGTTCCACCTCGCATCATCACGCAGGGTATTTTTT
>NZ_SJWV01000101.1:0-14528 GCF_004352695.1 Escherichia sp. KCJ4928 | reverse complement strand
CCTTTATAACATCCGAAAAAGAAAGATACGAATAGCATTTACACAATACCCGGAATAGACTTTCGTCACTTTTAATTAAAGGGATGTTTTTATGCAGTGGTATTTAGCCGTATTAAAAAATTATGTTGGTTTCTCTGGTCGCGCACGTCGTAAAGAGTACTGGATGTTTACTCTGATTAACGCCATCGTCGGCGCTATTATCAATGTCATTCAATTGATTTTAGGTTTAGAGTTTCCATTCCTTTCTCTCATTTACCTGGCAGCAACAATCATTCCGGTCATTGCTCTGTGTGTTCGTCGTCTGCACGATACTGACCGTTCAGGTGCGTGGGCGCTTCTCTATCTGGTACCGATCATTGGCTGGTTAGTTCTGTTTGTATTTGCCTGTTTAGAAGGCAATTCTGGCAGCAATCGTTACGGAAACGATCCTAAGTTTGGTTCAAATTAATCTTAGAATTGGGGCGACATTTCGCCCCTTTTTATTAATAATAACAAATATTATTTTCCGCTAAAAAGTTTGGGAATTTCCCGCAGACACCAGGATTTCGCTTCCCCCATACTGTCACGACGCCAGGCCATAATAATATCGATCTCGCTGGTCGATTCCGGGCTGACGACACGCAACCGCCCTTCCGCAATATCTTTTTCGACCATCGGATACGGCATCGTCGCCACGCCAAGCCCCGCCAGTAATGCCTGACGTTTATCTTCAATCGTGCTCACCGTTAAGCGCGGCTGTTTGTCCAGCAGCTGTACGGTCAACACCGGGCGCTCACGAGCGGTATCCGCTACCGCAATTCCACGATATTTCACGCGCGTCACTTCAGATAACGGTTCCGGCTCCTGATGAATCGGGTGATCAGGCGCGGCAACGTAGACGTTCATTAACGTATAGAGCTTGCGCGAGTTGATCTCCGACGAGGAACGAAAATGCATATCCGGCGCGATAACAATATCCGCCCGCCCCTGCTCCAGTCGTTCCCACGCCCCCGCCAGCACTTCGGTGATGATTGCCAGTTGGGTATTGGCTTTTGCCGCCAGTTTGTCGATTAACGGGAAAAAGGCAGGTGTCGGTACCAGCGCTTCGGTCACAATGGTGAGATGCGTTTCCCAACCGCGCGCGAGGGCTTCCGCATCGGTAGTCAGTTTATCTGCGGCTTCCAGCAAAACGCGCCCTCGCTCCAGCAACATCCTCCCGACATTGGTGAATTTGGTGCGATGGCCCGAGCGGTCAAACAGCACCACATCCAGCTCTTCTTCCAGTTTTTGCATGGTGTAGCTAAGTGCGGAAGGCACGCGTCCCAGCTCATCCGCCGCCGCCGCAAAACTGCCCCGGCGATCGATCGCATCCATAACCCGTAGTGCTTCCAGCGTTAATGCCCTTTCTTTGGCCATTTCGTTCTCATTCAGGAAATTTGAACATACCGGGCAGAATATCTGGCTAACAATGTAGCGTCCAGCCCCTTACCATAAAAGGAAGTAAAGAGAGGTCAAGAATTATGATTACTACCCGAACTGCCAGGCAGTGTGGACAAGCAGACTACGGATGGTTGCAGGCCCGGTATACTTTTTCCTTTGGACACTACTTCGACCCGAAATTGTTAGGCTATGCCTCCCTGCGTGTGCTTAACCAGGAAGTGCTGGCCCCAGGTGCCGCCTTTCAGCCGCGAACCTATCCCAAAGTCGATATTTTAAATGTGATTCTGGATGGAGAAGCAGAGTATCGCGACAGCGAAGGCAATCATGTTCAGGCCAGCGCCGGTGAGGCGTTGCTGCTCTCTACCCAGCCGGGTGTCAGCTACAGCGAACACAATCTCAGCAAAGACAAACCGTTAACACGAATGCAGCTTTGGCTGGACGCCTGCCCGCAGCGAGAGAATCCGCTGATTCAAAAACTGGCGCTTAATATGGGCAAGCAGCAATTAATCGCCTCGCCAGAGGGTACGATGGGAAGCCTGCAATTACGCCAGCAAGTGTGGCTGCACCATATCGTGCTCGACAAAGGCGAAAGTGCGAATTTCCAGTTGCATGGGCCACGCGCGTATTTGCAATCGATTCACGGGAAATTTCATGCGTTTACGCATCATGAAGAGAAAGCGGCGCTGACCTGCGGTGATGGGGCGTTTATTCGTGACGAGGCTAACATTACGCTGGTTGCCGATTCCCCACTGCGCGCTTTGCTGATAGATTTGCCTGTCTAGTTGTTTTTACAGGGAGATGATGATGAGTAAAAAATCGGCCAAAAAGCGCCAGCCAGTGAAGCCCGTGGTGGCGAAAGAACCTGCTCGCACCGCCAAAAATTTTGGCTATGAAGAGATGTTGAGCGAGCTGGAAGCCATCGTCGCGGATGCTGAAACGCGTTTAGCCGAGGATGAAGCTACCGCGTAAAGACAGGTTGCCGGATGCGGCGAAAACGCCTTATCCGGCCTACAAAATCCAACAACATTAACGAATTAAACAACCCGTAGGCCGGATAAGATGCGCCAGCATCGCATCCGGCATCAGGTACAAAACACAACAACATCAACAAGTTGAGCACCCCGTAGGCCGGATAAGGTGCGCCAGCATCGCATCCGGCACAATACTCAAAACCTGGCGTTTATCTGGCCTTGCTCGCCATAATCTCGATAATCTGCCGATCCGTTTGCTGCATCGAATGGCTTGCTAACGCACACAGGTTGGCAATCGACTGCTCAACATCATGCGCCACGATCCCTTCATTGCCGGTCACGGCGGTATCATCCAGCGCCATTAACACCGCTTTCCACGCAGCCGAAGCACTGGTCGAAACCTTCATCGCGCAGCTGTTCGACGCACCATCGCAAATCATGCCGCTGACATCGCCGATCATACTGCTGATCGCCATCGAGATGGTTTCATAACGCCCATCCACCAGCCATGCCATCCCGGCGGCGGCCCCCATTGCTGCGGTCGTTGCGGCACACAGCGCAGACAAACGCGGTAACTGGTTATGGATGTAAATTGCGCTCAAATGAGAAAGCATCAGCGCACGCGCCAGCCGTTCATCATCCGCTCCGAAGTGTTCTGCTACCACCACCACAGGCATTGTTGCGGTGATCCCCTGGTTACCCGAGCCGGAGTTACTCATAGCCGGAAGCGTAGCGCCGCCCATACGCGCATCGGATGCCGCGCTGGTACGAATCACAATGGATGAAGAGAGATCTTTCGCCAGCAAACCGCGCTCGCACTGTTTTTCCAGCGTCGCGCCAATATGCAGCCCCCACTTACCGCTCAAACCTTCCTGCGATAACGCACAATTTAGCTTCGCGGAATCGAGAATAAAGCGGATCGCCGCAAACGGGACTTCATTGACGAACTTCAGGATCTCAGCCAGCGTCGTTCTGGAAAGCACCGTCAGCGGAGACTCTTGCTCGCCCTCTGCCACACACGCCTGCTGGGTAAACACCACACCATTGTGCGTCTCAATATGCACAATGTTGGTATGCCCGCCGACGATGGTGACACACGCCCACTTCTCACCGTGCCAGACTTTGGCGCGTGAGAAGAGGATTTCATTGCAAGGTTCCTGGATCTTAACGGAGACTTTCCCCGCCGCCAGCAGTGCTTTGGCATCGGCAATTGCCTGCGCAGTTGAGTCTTTCAGCACTTCCAGCCCGGCGTTGGCATTTCCACCTAACGCCCCCAGCGCCGCCGCAATCGGCAGCCCCACCATTCCCGTGCCGGGAACGGTGACGCCCAGACCGTTCTTCATCAGATTTGGCGAAACCCAGGCTTCTACACGTTCAACCGGACCTTCCAGTTCTGCCGCAGCAACCGCCGCCGCCAGCGCCAGTGAAATCGGTTCAGTACATCCCAGCGCCGGTTTTACTTCCTCCTGAACTGCAAGGATGTAACGCTGCCATAACGGATTTAAAGTCGAATCAAACATATTAAAAACCTTAAAATTTCAGGTAAATCAAGAAAATGCCAGGAACGGAGAAACACAAAGCAACAAACCAGTGACGATAATCAGGTACAGAGACATTCCTTTGTATTTGTGCAATGCCGGTACTTTGTAAACCAGCCACGCCGGGATCAGGCACCCTACCATGCCGAAAATCGGGCTACAGATAGAGGTGAAGCTCAACACCGGTGCGTTCAGTACGATGGCGCTCCAGGCCAGCAAAATGGCGAAAATCATGATGCCGCGCTGAACAAGATTTTCGTTAATCTTCTCGGCAGGCATCTTGCGACGCAGGATGTTCATTACGATCCCTTGCGTTGCTTCGCGAAAGCCTAAATAGACGCCAAAGAATGCAGTCATGACAGCAAAGATATTGAGAATGACGCTGACCACTTTCACCCACGCTGCGCCGTCACCGCTAATAAACTGTGCGGCAATCGCCAGCGCGGAAATATTCTGCTCATAGGCTTTTACCGCTTCGTCATGTCCCATCGCCAGCGTGAACGACACGGCGTAGAAAAAGACGGTGACAAACAAAATGCCAAACGCGATATTCATTGCCCGCAATGCTTTATGCCGCGCCACTTCAATTGATTTTTCCCGCGAGCGATAAGAGATCACCATCGGGCTTAACGTCTGGATAAACAGAATCGACGTCAGGGTAAACGGCAGCGTAATAATGGCGTTTTTCACCAGCAGCCCCAGCGGCGGTAGCGAACCGACGTTATACAGATGCCACATTCCCACCATCGACACGCCCAGCGCCGCGACCACCAGCAGCTTGGTCAGCACCATGCCGGTCGAAATTTTGAATAACAATTTCTCGCCGCGTGAAGAGATCGCCACCAGAATGCAAATCAGTACCAGACCATAAAAGGGACTGTCTGACAGCAACCCTTCCGTCACGCCGAAGGTATGCAGATAGGAAGCACTATCGTTGGTGATGGCGGTGGAATAGACGAACATCCAAATCACCAGCATTACGAAATAGAGCGCACCTAACAGGATGCCCCAGTTTTTACCTAAATAACCGCTAATGACACTCGGGTAATCTTTACATTCTGGTGATTCTGCCAGCGTATTAATAAACAACCGCTGAAACAGATACATTGCCGGGTAACCAATCACCGATGAGAGCAAAAATACCCACAATCCCATCAAACCGACCTGCACCGGGAGAAAAACAATCCCCGCGCCAATCGCCATCCCGATACTCATAATCACCCAGCCGGTGTCAGTACTGTCGAATTTGATCGCTTCTCGCCACTCGCTCTCACTCATTCCAGCACGACCCGCCGGGGTCGAAGCGTCTGCAATGACGCCTTTATTCGATGCAATTTCCATAATTTCTCGCTCAATATTTTGTAGGGCTTATTATTTTTTTCCGAGCCGCATCAAGGCGATATGCGGTCTACGTTTTTGCAGGCGAGTTATTAGAATAAAGAAATGATACGCGCGAGGTCAGAGAAAATCTTCACAATCAAGACTTTGAAATAACGGAGATGGATAAGAATTTTCTACTAAATTAATCGCAAGAGAATATTCATTCTCTATTTGCGGCAGATCACAAAAAAAAGGTGCACATTTGTGCACCCAAGGATGAAAGCTGACAGCAATGTCAGCCGCAGACCACTTTAATGGCCAGTCCTCCGCGTGATGTTTCGCGGTATTTATCGTTCATATCTTTGCCGGTTTCATACATCGTCTCGATCACTTTATCGAGTGAAACACGCGGTGCCGAGGTGCGGCGCATCGCCATCCGCGCGGCGTTTACTGCTTTCACGGCATTAATGGCATTACGTTCAATGCACGGGATTTGTACCTGTCCGGCAACCGGATCGCAGGTCAGCCCAAGGTTATGCTCCATCGCGATTTCCGCCGCATTGCATACCTGCGCCGGACTGCCGCCCAGTAGTTCAGTTAACCCTGCCGCCGCCATTGAACAGGCCACGCCAATCTCCCCCTGACAGCCGACCTCCGCGCCAGAGATGGAGGCGTTCATTTTATACAGCGCGCCAATAGCCCCCGCTGCCAGAAAATAGCGGGCAATTGACCGCTCGTTTACCGGACGACGGAACTTATCGTAATAAGCCAGCACTGCCGGAATAATGCCGCACGCACCGTTAGTCGGTGCCGTTACCACGCGCCCGCCAGCTGCGTTTTCTTCACTAACCGCCAGCGCGTACATGTTGATCCAGTCGATGACATTCATCGGATCGTTAGAGATGTTATCGCTGGAAACCAGCTGACGACGCAGCGCTACGGCACGACGCGGCACATTGAGCGGACCAGGCAGCACGCCTTCAGTGTTCATCCCGCGTTCAATACCGTCATGCATCACTTGCCAGATACGGGCAAACCCTGCGTCAATTTCCGCTTTACTGCGCAGCGCTAGCTCGTTGTGCATCATCAGGCCAGATATAGACAGGCCGTTGTAATCACACATTTTCAGCAGTTCACCTGCTGAGTGGAAATCGTAAGGTACGGACGTTTCGACATCGTGCGACAGGCCGAAGTGTTCTTCTTCGACAATAAACCCGCCGCCGACAGAGTAATAGGTTTTACTTAATAGCGCTTCCTGTCCCTTCCAGGCAGTGATCCGCATTCCGTTCTCATGGCGAGGCAACATTTCGGGATGGAAGATAATGTTCTTTGCTACAGGAAAATCAACAATATGCGCACCAGATGCCACTGGCAGCCGCCCGCTGCGCGTTACTAACTCTATAAATGCAGGGATCTCATCAATGACAACATCCTGCGGACTGTTTCCTGCCAGTCCCATGATAATGGCGACATCCGTGGCATGGCCTTTGCCCGTCAGTGACAACGACCCATACAGATCGACCACAATATGGCTCGTCGCGGTTAATAAGCCGCTACTTTCCAGCCGATCAATAAAACTTTTTCCGGCATTCATTGGCCCCACGGTATGCGAACTGGAGGGACCAATCCCAATTTTGAAAATATCGAATGCACTAATCATATCCACACCCTCGGATTGCCGTTCAGTGAAGTGGAGCGGAACGACCTTGCGACCGTCCCGCTCACGAGGCTTTACGCACTACGTACTGCGATAGCTTCAATTTCCAGCTTCACATCTTTCGGCAAACGCGCAACCTGCACACAGCTCCGGGTCGGGTAGGTCGCCTGATGCTCATCGAAGAACTGCTTATAGACTTCATTGATGGTGGCAAAATCATTCAGATCGGTGATGAACACGGTCATCTTGATGATATCGCCCACGCTCAGCCCGGCAGCAACCACGATCGCTTTGACGTTTTCGAGGCTTAAACGCGCCTGATCTTGCACATCAGCCGGGATCTCACCGGTCTGCGGGCAAACCGGAATTTGCCCGGAGGTGAAGACCATGCTGCCTAAATCAACGCCCTGAACATAAGGGCCGATTGCGCCTGGGGCACGTTGCGTTTCGATAATCTTTTTCATACATCCTCCGGCGTCAGAGCGCCTGGGTAAAAGTACGTGAAATAACATCCTGTTGCTGTTCACGGGTCAGTGCGTTGAAGCGCACGGCGTAGCCAGAGACACGGATTGTCAGGTTAGGATATTTTTCCGGGTGCTCGATGGCATCCAGCAGCATTTCCCGATTCATTACGTTGACGTTGAGGTGTTGACCGCCTTCGACATCCGCTTCGTGGTGGAAATACCCATCCAGCAGGCCGACAAGGTTGGTTTTACGTACTGGATCTTCTTTGCCCAGCGCCGCAGGAACGATTGAGAAGGTGTACGAGATCCCATCTTTGGCGTAGGTGAACGGCAGTTTCGCCACCGACGTCAATGAGGCCACGGCACCTTTGCGGTCACGACCATGCATCGGGTTAGCGCCCGGCGCGAACGGTGTTCCGGCGCGACGACCGTCCGGCGTATTACCGGTTTTCTGGCCGTACACCACGTTAGAAGTGATAGTCAGAATCGACTGGGTAGGGACGGCGTTGCGATAGGTTGGCAGCGCTTTAATTTTCTTCATAAAGCGTTCAACCAGGTCGCAGGCAATGCTGTCTACGCGCTCGTCGTTGTTGCCGTACTGCGGATATTCACCGTCGATTTCAAAGTCCACCGCCAGGCCGTTTTCGTCACGGATTGGTTTCACGCGGGCATATTTGATGGCAGACAGGGAGTCCGTCGCCACCGACAGGCCCGCGATGCCGCATGCCATAGTGCGATAGACATCACGATCGTGCAGCGCCATCAGCGAAGCTTCGTAGCTGTACTTGTCGTGCATGTAGTGAATGATATTCAGCGCGCTGATGTACTGCACCGCCAGCCAGTCCATGAAGTGATCGAGGCTGTCCATCACTTTGTCGTAATCCAGCACGTCGTCCATCAGCGGTGCTGTTTTCGGCCCGACCTGAATCTTCAGCTTCTCGTCCACCCCGCCGTTAATTGCGTAGAGCAGCGTTTTCGCCAGGTTAGCGCGTGCACCAAAGAACTGCATTTGCTTACCAATCACCATTGGGCTGACGCAGCAGGCAATCGCGTAATCGTCGCTGTTGAAGTCAGTACGCATCAGATCGTCATTTTCATACTGCAAGGAAGAGGTGACGATCGACACCTGCGCGGCATATTTTTTGAAGGCAATCGGTAATTCTTCCGACCAAAGAATGGTCAGGTTAGGTTCCGGTGCCGGCCCCATAGTGTGCAGGGTGTGCAAATAGCGGAAGGAGTTTTTGGTCACCAGCGTACGACCGTCCAGCCCCATCCCGCCGATCACTTCCGTCGCCCAGATTGGGTCGCCGGAGAACAGCGAATCAAATTCCGGTGTACGCAGGAAGCGTACCATACGGATCTTCATGATGAAGTGATCGATCAGTTCCTGTGCCTGCTGCTCATTGAGTACGCCAGCTTTAAAGTCGCGCTCAATGTAGATATCGAGGAACGATGCCGTGCGACCCAGCGACATCGCGCCGCCATTTTGCGATTTCACTGCCGCCAGATAAGCGAAGTAGAGCCACTGCACCGCTTCCTGCGCATTCTGCGCCGGGCGAGAGATATCAAAGCCATATTTCGCCGCCATTTCCTGAATCTGCAACAGCGCATGACGATGCTCTGCCAGCTCCTCACGCAGACGGATGGTGGCTTCCAGATCCTCGCCTTTTTCCAGACGAGACTGGAGATCGGCAAATTGCAGTTCGCGTTCACGTACCAGATAACTGATGCCATACAGCGCTACGCGGCGATAGTCACCGATAATGCGCCCACGGCCATAGCCATCTGGTAAACCGGTCAGCACGCCAGATTTACGGCAGCGCAGCATATCCGGTGAGTAAACATCAAATACGCCCTGGTTATGGGTTTTACGCAGATCGGTAAACAGATATTCAAATTCACTGTCCATTTCTCGGCCATAGGCGTGGAATGAACTTTTAATCATATTAATGCCACCGAACGGGTGTAGCGCACGTTTCAACGGCGCATCCGTTTGCAGGCCAACAATTTTTTCCAGCGGCTGGTTAATATATCCCGCATCATGAGCGGTAATTGTGGTGGCAATATTGGTATCGAAATCAACCGGCGCGTGGGTTGCATTTTCGATACGGATGCCTTCCATTACTTTTTCCCACAATTCCGTGGTGGCAGGCGTCGCTTCGGCGAGGAAAGATTCATCGCCTTCATACGGTGTATAGTTATGTTGAATAAAATCGCGGACATTAATTTCGTTTTTCCAGTCCGTACCTTTAAAGCCAAGCCATGCGTCGGCGTACAGCTTATCGCTGGTATCAATATCTACCTTCATGAAAAATAATCTCTCTACAATACTTCAACTAAATTATGCAAATTCTGCGGGCGCGTTAACTTTGCCTAAATGAATGGCATCCAAAGCAATCATTTTTTCTTCGTTAGTCGGAATAACGGCACAAATGACACGCGCATTTTCACTGGAAACAATTCGCTCACCACAGGAGTTAGAGCGATTATTCATTTCTGTATCAATCTCTACGCCTAATACAGCCAAATGTTCCATGACCAGACGACGAATTAAGCTTGAATTCTCTCCTATTCCGCCGGTGAATATAATTCCATCCAGGCGACGTAATGAAGCTGCGTGTCCGGCAATATGACGGGCAATTCGGTGAACAAAGGTTTTAATTGCCAGTTGCGCGCGTTCGTGACCTTCATACCAGGCTTTTTCCAGAACACGTAAATCCGAAGAAAGACCGGAAATACCTAATAATCCCGACTCTTTATTCACTACGCGTTCCAGGTCACCCAGGCTCTGGTTGGTTTGGCTGGCGACCCAGGACATCGCACCAAAGTCGACATCGCCACTGCGGGTACCCATCATCAAGCCTTCCAGCGGCGTCATTCCCATTGAAGTATCAACACTCTGACCGTTGCGAACCGCGCAGATTGACGCGCCATTGCCAAGATGCGCCACAACCAGGCCGGAGTCATCTTCCGCCAGATTCAGCAGCGAATGTGCGCGCTGGGAAACATAGCGGTGCGACGTGCCGTGGAAACCATAACGGCGTACACCTAACTCTTCATAATATTTCCACGGCAGGCCGTATAAATAAGCTTCCGGAGCCATCGTCTGGTGGAAACTGGTATCAAATACCGCCACCTGAGTTACGCCCGGAAATAATTGCTGCGCCGATTCAATACCACTTAAATTGGCGTAATTATGCAGGGGTGCCAGTGGAGAAACGCGACGGATATTATCAATGACTTCATCGGTAATAATGGCGGACTCGGTAAAAATACTGCCGCCGTGAGCGATGCGGTGGCCAATTAAGGCCACACTGTCATTTAAATTCCGTTTTTCCAGTTCAAATGCAATTGCCTTCAATGCACCTTCGTAGCTGTGGTGAGCCAGCGGTGCTGGCTCTCCCCCATTTACGGATAAGAATGCATTTTCCGAGTTAATACCGTCGGCAATACCTGACATTAATACTTCACAGTCGCTGGCATCGAGTACGGAAAACTTAATCGAAGACGAACCACAGTTAATAACCAAAACAACCGGAAATTCATTCATCTCTTTTCTCATCCTGAGTTACGGATTAAAACAGTTTGTATACGATGTTCAGGATGGTCAGCAGACCAATCACGGTAACAAACACGTTATCCAGACGACCACGGTATTTCGCCAGAGACGGCGCTTTACGGATGGCATACATCGGCAACAGGCACAGCAGGGATGCGATAATCGGTGCGCCCATGGCTTCAATAAGGTCGAGGATGTTCGGGTTGGCGTAGGCAACAACCCAGGTGGAGCCCATGATGAAGATCATGCTGATAGTGTTCAGTTTACCCAGCGACACTTTAGTTTTGTCGCCTTTATAACCGAACTTCAGAATCAGACCATTCAAGCCTTCCAGCGTCCCCAGATAGTGACCGAAGAAAGATTTGAAGATAGCCACGAGTGCGATGATGGAAGCCGCATATTCCAGTGTAATTGCGAACGTTGTTTTGGTACCGGTCATGGACGCAAAGTGGTTAGCCAGATAAGAAAGCACTGGAATATTCTGCGCTTTGGCTTCCGCCATGTTGGCCGGAGACAGCGTAAACAGGCAGCTAAAGGCAAAGAACATCACCACTGCAACCATCAGCATGCTGGCACGAGAAATGATTTGGGAACATTTACGTTCGGTGAAGTCGCGACCGAAGTCTTTCTCATACTCTTCACGTTTAGAAACCACGAAGGAAGAGACGATTGGCGAGAAGTTAAAGGAGAAAACCATGATGGAAATCCCCAGCCAGACAGTGATCAGGATACCGTCATGACCGGTTAACGACAGCGAACCGAGGTCAACCTGGTCGATAACTGCAGAGTTCCAGTAAGGGATCAGCGACAGAGAAATCAGCACCAGGCTGGCGATAAACGGCCATACCAGGTAGCTCATCACTTTAACCATCAGATCCTTACCAAACCAGATGACGAAAGCCATCAGCAGCAACAGGAACAGCGCCACAAAGCCGCGATTCAGCGGTGCAAATCCGAGCTGGTTTTCCCAGAACGTCATAAAGGTATTGGTAATAGTAACGCCATAAATCCACAGCAGTGGGCAAATCGCGAAGAAGTACAGGAACGTGATAACCACGCCGCCAGTTTTACCAAAATGCTCTTCCACCGTTTCCGTAATGTTGCCGGAAGGGTTAGAGCCAGAAAGACACAGACGCGCCAGCGCCCGGTGGCAATAAAATGCGATGGGGTATGCCAATACCAACATCAGAAGAATCGGGATCAGTCCGCCAAAACCTGCGCGGATAGGGAAGAACAGCACCCCGGCGCCGATTGCCGTACCAAACAAGCCTAACGTCCATGTGGTATCTGATTTACGCCAGGACGATTGTTTTGTCTGGCTGGATACAATGCTATCTGAAGTACTCATATCCTATCCTCAACGAATTAATTAAGCGTCAACGAAACCGGTGATTTGAGAGACGCGAGAAAGATCGATATTGCCGCCGGAAATAATACTGACGGTTTTTCTGTTTTGAATATATTGGTCTAATTTACCGCTTAATAATGCAGCACATGCCAGAGCGCCTGCGCCTTCGGTGACGACTTTATTGCGCTGAATTAAGGCAATCATACTGTTTCTGATTTCGTCTTCGCTGACCAGCACGATGTCATCGACTAATTCACGAACGATTTCGTAAGTTAAATTACCCGGGCGGGAGACATCACAACCATCCGCCAGGGTGCCGGTAGTTCGGTGCGTGGTTATTTCTCCGGAGTGGAAAGAAGCCGCCATGCCGTGAACGTTTTCAGACTGTACGCCAATAACACGAATGGTCGGGTTAATAGATTTAATTGCCACCGCAATACCAGCAATTAAACCGCCACCACCAATTGGCACAATCACGTTATCGACATCATAGAGATCTTCCATAATTTCCAGACCAATCGTTCCCTGGCCAGCAATCACTTTCGGATCATCGTAAGGTGGGATAAAAATACGGCCTTCCATTTCGACAATTTCGCTCACTTTAGCGATAGTGTCGTTGAAATTATCACCATGCAGAACGACTTCTGCGGAGTAGTCGCACGTTGCCGCTACTTTGGATTTTGGCGCACCTTTTGGCATCACCACTTTACCGTCGATACCCAGCATCGCGCAGGAGAGCGAGACCCCTTGCGCATGGTTGCCCGCAGAACAGGCCACTACACCTTTACGTTTTTCCGCATCAGTCAGTGAACTTAATTTATTAAATGCGCCACGAATTTTAAATGAACCCGTACGCTGCATATTTTCAAACTTCAGGAATATTTCACCTTTGCAACGTTCACTAAAATAGTTTGAGCGAGGCATGCCTGTTTTATAAATTCGCCCAGCCAGTCGTTGTTTCGCTTCAATAATGTCATCAATAGCAACCGGCAGATCGTATGTAATATGCATTATAAAACCTCTTCGCCTGAATTAAATATGTAGGTAACCGTAACCGACACCTGCAAAACAGACAGGTGGATTATTTATGTTTAAATAAAAACAAATAACTAACCAACTTCTATTAATTGCCTTCGTCTACACCCATTATAAGATGAATACTCTTTGGCTAATTCCACCAAAACCGATGCTGCTTTTTTAATACGATAATTTTTCGACCATACCGCGGCATATTGTGCCACAGGTAATGTTTCTTCAACCGGAATAGTAATAAATTGATTTGAACCAAAAGGTGACGTCATATCACAAGGAATTACAGTTAAGAAATCAGCATTGAGAACAAGATTATAAATTGTCACGACTGAGTCGGTTTTAACGATGTTTTCAATACTGATGCCATTTCTTTGTAACGTAGTAAGAAGCTCGCTGTAGTACCCCATATTGGTTTGTGGCAACACCCACTGTTCGTTCTTCAACGACTCCAGCGTGGTGGTGCCGGTGCATGTTCGGGACTTACTGGCTACCAGCACAAACTCGGACTCGAACAGCGGCTCAACATGTAAATCCTGAAGCTTCATTTCTGCACTTAACGTACCAATCGCAAAATCCAGTCGACCGTCGCGGATTGCCGGTAAGAACGAAGACAGTTGCGCTTCATACATAGAAACCTGCGCTTTCGGGAACACCTCTTTGAACTTGTTGATCATCCCTGACATAAAAGTAAAACCAATCAATGAAGGAAAACCAAATGAGACTTCCACCACCGCCTCAGAAGACATACCGCTTATCTCATTAACCATATTTTTCATTTCACGGGTAATGGATTCGGAACGGGAGAGTAACAATTGACCGGCAGGTGTTAATGTTACACCGGTATTTTTCCGCACCACTAATTCCACACCAAAATAATCTTCAATATCGTTAATGATTTTACTGACGGCTGGTTGAGTTAACCCTAATTCTTTTGCAGCCGAGCCGATAGAGCCACTTCTAATGACTTCCTGAAAGACTACCAGGTGCTGCGTTTTCGGAAGAAGAATAGTGCTCATAACGACCTACGTTAATTACCTCATTGACGGCATGAAGTGTATCAAAATGAAATGAACAGGATATGTGCGACCACTCACAAATTAACTTTCAATACTTTCCATGGTATCGTTACGCAAATTAAATACCTTTAAATATCAACAAGTTAAAGTATAAAAATCAGCATAAACCCTGATTTTTGTCAAAAAAAATGACGGGGATAACCA
>NZ_SJWV01000100.1:0-14721 GCF_004352695.1 Escherichia sp. KCJ4928 | reverse complement strand
ATATATCTCTTACTGCTATTTTTTTCCGGGATTGTTATTTCCACGATGCAAATGACAATGCCCGGAAAATCCTTCTGAACTCTTCACCTTAAGCAATATCAAAAAAAATGGTAATCCATAAGATCATTACTTGTTTGTTCTTCCCTTAACGGCGCATTATTCTTAAGTCGTAATCGACAGAGAGGCGAATATACAGAGGTGCCCTATGAAAGATGTCGTAGATAAATGCAGTACTAAAGGATGTGCGATTGATATCGGTACGGTGATTGATAACGACAACTGTACCAGTAAGTTTTCGCGCTTTTTTGCCACCCGCGAAGAAGCAGAGTCCTTTATGACCAAACTGAAAGAGCTTGCCGCCGCTGCATCCTCTGCAGATGAAGGGGCCAGCGTGGCCTATAAGATTAAGGATCTGGAGGGGCAAGTTGAGCTTGATGCGGCCTTCACTTTCTCATGCCAGGCCGAGATGATTATTTTTGAGTTATCACTGCGTTCGTTAGCTTGATGGAGTTGCTTTAGAAGGAGTTAAACATGGCTTATAAACACATTGGCGTGGCAATTTCCGGGAATGAAGAAGATGCCTTACTGGTGAATAAAGCCCTGGAGCTCGCCAGACATAATGACGCTCACCTGACGTTAATTCATATTGATGATGGCTTGAGCGAGTTGTATCCGGGTATCTACTTCCCTGCAACAGAAGATATTCTTCAATTGTTGAAGAATAAGTCGGATAACAAGCTGTATAAACTGACGAAAAATATTCAATGGCCGAAGACAAAACTGCGTATTGAACGCGGAGAAATGCCGGAAACACTGCTGGAAATTATGCAAAAAGAGCAGTGCGACCTCCTTGTCTGTGGTCATCACCACTCATTTATCAACCGTTTGATGCCGGCATATCGCGGGATGATCAATAAGATGAGTGCGGATTTGCTCATCGTACCGTTTATCGATAAGTAACCGCTTACCAGTAATGCTCCGCTGTCATATGGCCCGGTCGGCGACGTAAATGTTTCGTCATCTGCCGGGTCTCTTTCAGCAACTGTTGTGTATCGCGCACCATCTGTGGATTGCCGCACAGCATCACATGGCTGGTTTCTTTATTCATCGGCAGGCCAATCGCGCTTTCCAGTTCCCCGCTTTCAATTAACGCCGGTATCCGCCCGGTGAGCGACCCCGCTGCCGTTTCCCGACTGACCACCGTCTGAATGCGCAGTTTGCCTTCGTAGCGTTTTTCCAGTTCTTGCATCAGTGGCAAATAGCTTAAGTCGGCGGCATAACGTGCGGCGTGAACCAGGACCAGATTTTTGAAGCGATCTAAATCTTTGCCTAGTTGCAGAATCGATAAATAAGGGCCAATCGCTGTACCGGTTGCCAGCATCCATAGCGTTTCGCAATCTGGTACTTCATCGAGCACAAAGAATCCTGCCGCTTCGCTAACCACCTGCACTTCATCGCCTGGTTTCAGTGCCGCCAGTCGTGGGCTTAATTTGCCATCGGGGACGGTGACCAGGTAAAACTCCAGATCGGGATTATCGGGCGAGTTTACATAGGAGTAGGCGCGCTGGACGCGTTCGCCGTCGATTTCAAGGCCAAGCTTGGTAAATTGCCCGGCGGTAAACGGAAGCACGGGGGCGTGAACGGTGAGACTAAACAGGGCGTCGGTCCAGTTCTGCACTTTAGTGACTTTGCCTGTTACCCAATCAGCCATGTTTTTCTCCTGTTTTGATTGACTTGCCTTATCTTCGTTCTCCGAACAAAAAAATTCCAGTCCCGAAGGACTGGAAGGCTCAATCGATCAAATCAATCAGAGGATGTGCACCTGCATTTCCGGGTCTTTGCGATCCAGATAGTGGATGGACTGAATGCGGCGAATGGTGCGTGACTTGCCGCGGATCAGCAGCGTTTCGGTAGTCGCGATATTGCCTTTGCGGCTAATGCCTTCCAGCAGATCGCCTTTGGTAATACCGGTGGCAGAGAAGATGACGTTATCGCTGCGCGCCATATCGCCCAGGCGCAATACTTTACCGGCTTCGATGCCCATCGCTTTGCAGCGTGCCAGCTCCTGCTCGCCAATGCGACGATTCTCTTCGTTGTCGCCTTTGACGTCATGACGCGCCAGCAGACGACCGTTCATGTCGCCATCTAATGCGCGGATCACCGCCGCAGAAACTACGCCTTCCGGCGCGCCACCAATACCGTACAGCACGTCAACTTCGCTGTCTGGCATACAGGTGAGAATTGAGGCCGCAACGTCGCCGTCCGGAATAGCAAATACGCGTACGCCGAGTTGCTGCATTTCAGCGATAACGGCATCGTGGCGTGGTTTAGCCAGAATCGTTACCGTCAGTTCGCTCAACGGTTTGCCGAGCGCCGCCGCTACATTGCGCAGGTTATCCGCCAGCGGCAGGTTCAGATCAATGGTGCCTTTGGCTCCCGGCCCGACAATCAGCTTCTCCATATACATATCCGGCGCATTGAGGAAGCAGCCTTTATCGCCTACTGCCAGCACCGCCAGCGCGTTAGCCTGGCCCATCGCCGTCATGCGCGTGCCTTCAATCGGATCAACAGCAATATCTACCGCGTCGCCGCGACCAGTACCGACTTTTTCACCAATGTAGAGCATCGGTGCTTCGTCGATTTCACCTTCACCAATGACGATGGTGCCGTCAATGTTGACCTGGTTGAGCATAATACGCATGGCGTTTACCGCCGCGCCGTCCGCGGTGTTTTTATCGCCGCGTCCTAACCATTTGTAGCCAACCAGCGCCGCTGATTCGGTGACGCGGGAAAATTCGATGGCAAGTTCTCGTCTCATAGCAAACTCTAAGCAGTAAGGAATGGCGCGAAGTGTAGCACAGGGGATGGGAGGGATTATTGATGTGTGCGGGGTTGCCCCCGCACGTTTCGGGACTACCGGATGCGGCATAAACGCTTCATTCGGCATTTACATTATTCGTCGTGTTCTTCCCACGCCATCGCGCGTTTAACCGCTTTTTTCCAGCCTGCGTAACGGTAATTACGCTCAGTGGTTTCGATGCCTGGACGGAACTCGCGCTCAATCACCGCTTTCTCTTGCAGCTCGTCGAGGTTCTGCCAGAAACCGACCGCCAGACCAGCAAGATAGGCCGCACCCAATGCAGTCACTTCGCGAACTTCCGGGCGCTCAACGCGGGTGCCGAGAATATCGGACTGGAACTGCATCAGGAAATTGTTTGCTACTGCGCCACCATCCACGCGCAGGGCGTGCAGACGGATACCAGAGTCGGCCTGCATCGCTTCCAGCACGTCACGCGTCTGATAAGCAATAGACTCCAGCGTCGCGCGGATAATGTGGTTAGCGTTCACCCCACGAGTCAGACCGAAAATCGCCCCGCGCGCATACGGGTCCCAGTACGGCGCACCCAGCCCGGTAAATGCCGGAACCACATACACACCATTGGTGTTTTGCACTTTGGTGGCGAAATATTCGGAATCGTAGGCGTCGTTAATCAACTTCATCTCATCGCGCAGCCACTGAATGGATGCGCCTGCCATAAACACCGCACCTTCCAACGCATAGTTCACTTCGCCAGTCGGGCCGCAGGCGATGGTGGTCAGCAGGCCGTTTTCTGATTTCACCGCTTTCTCGCCAGTGTTCATCAGCATAAAGCAGCCAGTGCCATAGGTGTTCTTCGCCATCCCTTCTTTCACGCACAACTGACCAAACAGCGCGGCCTGCTGGTCACCGGCGATCCCGGAGATTGGAATACGCGTGCCGCCTTTGCCGCCAATGTTAGTCTGACCGTATACTTCGGAAGAACGACGCACTTCTGGCAGCATCTCGCGCGGAATATCCAGCACTTCCAGCATTTTGTCGTCCCAGTCCAGGGTATGGATGTTGAACAACATGGTACGAGAGGCGTTGGTGTAATCGGTCACATGGACACGGCCCTGAGTCATTTTCCAGATAAGCCACGTATCAACCGTACCAAACAGCAATTCACCACGACGTGCACGCTCGCGAGAGCCTTCCACATGGTCGAGGATCCACTTCACTTTGGTGCCAGAAAAGTACGGGTCAATCACCAGACCGGTATTGCTGCGGATATAATCTTCTAAACCGTCACGTTTTAAATGCTCGCAGATTTCTGCGGTACGACGGCACTGCCAGACAATGGCGTTATAGATAGGCTTGCCGGTTTCTTTTTCCCAGACAATAGTGGTTTCACGCTGGTTCGTAATACCGATAGCTGCAATTTGATCGGAACTGATATCGGCTTTCGCCAGCACTTCTACCAGCGTGGAGCTTTGGGTGGCCCAGATTTCCATTGGGTCGTGTTCTACCCAACCTGGTTTTGGGTAGATTTGCTCAAATTCGCGCTGCGACACGCTAATGATATTGGCATCGTGATCCATTACGACCGCGCGGGAGCTGGTGGTGCCCTGGTCGAGCGCAACGATATATTTTTTTTCAGTCATGTTTAATTGTCCCGTAGTCATATTACAGCGAAGCTTTTTGTTCTGAAGGAGTTGTGGTTTCCTTTTCTTCCACAACACAGATATCGCAAGGCAAATGGCGACCAATCAGTTTGCGGTAGGCAAATGCACCTACAATCGCGCCAACGATAGGGCCGAAAAGCGGCACCAGGAAGTAAGGAATGTCTCTGCCGCCGGTAAAGGCGACATTGCCCCAGCCCGCCAGCCAGGCAAAGACTTTCGGACCGAAGTCACGCGCTGGGTTCATGGCAAAACCTGTCAATGGGCCCATAGATGCGCCAATGACCGCAATCAGTAGACCAATCAGCAAGGGAGCCAAAGGGCCGCGTGGTACACCGTTGCCATCGTCCGTTAACGCCAGGATCAGCCCCATCAGAATAGCGGTAATCACCATCTCAACTGCGAAAGCCTGCACAAAATTGATATGAGGATTAGGGTAAGTAGAGAAAGTGCCAGCCAGATCAACACTTTCAACGCTGCCGCGAACAATGTGATGAGTCTGCTCGAAGTCGAAAAATAAATTGTAGTAAAGCCCGTAAACTAAAGCCGCAGCACAGAAAGCGCCGGCAACTTGTGAAACGATAAAAGGAATAACTTTGCGCTTGTCGAAACAGGCAAACAGCCACAATGCAATGGTAACAGCGGGATTAAGATGCGCGCCGGAAACCCCTGCGGTCAGGTAGATGGCCATTGCCACCCCCAGTCCCCAAATGACACTGATTTCCCACTGACCAAAAGACGCACCAGCGACTTTTAGTGCTGCAACGCAACCCACACCGAAGAAAATCAACAACCCGGTACCGAGGAATTCAGCAATGCACTGGCCTTTCAAGGTTGATGTTTGACTCATAATCGGATCCTGAAGAGTTAATGTTTGTTGTATGCGTGAAAGTCACGGACCTCCACGATGCTTGTAGGCATGCTGTAAACTTATCGTTAACGAGCAAAAACGAGAAATATCGAACTTAAAATGTGTGTGCTTCGTCATAAAATGAGCGTTATCGCGCCATTTATTCCATCTGATTGTACATGATGCATGTTTGTTAGATCATTCGCGCAACAAATTTATTAACATTTTCGATTGATGTGGATTATGTCACCAGGAGAAGGATGAAAAGTGTGGCAAACCGTAATCTGCAAGGCGTGCCGCTGGACAGCGATGGCGCGGCTTCATACAATCGGAGCTAACTAAAGTGCGCTCGTATTTATTAAGGCGTCACCGGTAATCGGGACGAGGATTTTTATCCATCAACGCCTTGCAATTCAGGAGAGGTATGACAATGTCATTAGAAGTGTTTGAGAAACTGGAAGCAAAAGTACAGCAGGCGATTGATACCATCACTCTGTTGCAGATGGAAATCGAAGAGCTGAAAGAAAAAAACAACTCACTGTCGCAGGAAGTTCAAAATGCCCAGCATCAGCGCGAAGAGCTGGAGCGTGAGAACAACCATCTGAAAGAACAGCAGAACGGCTGGCAGGAACGTCTGCAGGCCCTGCTGGGTCGCATGGAAGAGGTCTGATTACGCTTCATCTTCCGCGTAATTTCTTTACTGTGTAGGCCAACAGGTAACGCAGAAAAAAGGCACCTTGCGGTGCCTTTTCTATCATTCAATATCCAGCGGATCTTCAGAAAGAATAATCCCGGTATTGTCGGCATAAAGATGGTCGCCGGAGAAGAAGGTGACACCGCCAAAATTGACGCGGACATCGCTTTCGCCAATGCCTTCGCCAGCGGCACCAACCGGAATTGCCGCCATCGCCTGGATGCCGATATCCAACTCTTCCAGGTCATCTACCTGACGCACCGCGCCGTAAATGACCAGACCTTCCCATTCATTTTGTACTGCCAGACGCGCCAGTTCAGCATCGACCAGTGCGCGACGAACAGAACCACCGCCATCGACGACAAGAACACGACCACGGCCATTCTGTTCGAGCAGATCGTACAGCAACCCGTTGTCCTCGAAACATTTTACCGTGATTATTTGTCCGCCAAACGACGCCCGTCCGCCAAAGTTGGAGAACAGCGGTTCCACGACGTTAACATCTTCTTGATAGATGTCACAAAGCTCGGAAGTATCGTATTTCATAGGCTTAACATTCAGTTGCTGCGAGAATTTTCAGTATATCGCGCTATGTGGGCTGTTGGCAAAATCATCAATTGTTAATTGATATTTGTCAGTTATGCTGCCCACTGGCTTAGGAATATCCCTAAAACAAACAGCAGGTTAGTCAGTAACGCTCCCTTGACAGTACGTTCCAGCATTGGTCGCATCGCCACCGGGTCCATTTCCCGCATCACATAACGGGCTTGCTTCACCAGTAATGGTGCCGCCAGCAGGAACAGCCAGCCCCACAGGCTATGCAGCGAAAAGAGATTAAACAGCGCCAGACACACCAGCGAGCCCATCAGCAGGCAGGCATGATAACGACGCGCGTTCACTTCACCTAAGCGCACCACCAGCGTGTTTTTGCCATTTTCGCGGTCGCTATTGATATCACGCAGGTTATTAATATTCAGTACTGCCGTTGCCAGCAGGCCGCATGCGGTCGCCGGAAGGATCAGTGCCGGAATCAATGTATGAGCCTGTAAATACCAGCTCCCCATGACACTCAACCAGCCAAAGAAAACCAGTACGGAAATATCACCCAGACCGATATAACCATAAGGACGATTGCCCACGGTGTAGGTGATAGCGGCAATGATCGACAACCCGCCAAGAATCAGGAAACCGACAAAATCGGCCAGCGTATGGCATGCCACTGCAACCAGTGCCAACCCGGAGAGACAGATGAGCACGACGGTAATAATGAGCGCCCGTTTCATCTCTTGCTGGGTAATGACCCCTTTTTGCATGCCGCGTAGCGGCCCAATGCGGTCAGGTTTATCGCTGCCTTTTACCGCATCGCCGTAATCATTGGCGAGGTTAGAAAGGATCTGTAATAGCCCGGCGGTAATTAGTGCCAGCAGGGCGACCAGCGGATCGAAGTGACCTTGCCACCATGCCAGCGCCGTCCCGACGATAATTGCAGCAAAGGCGAGGGGGAGGGTTTTAGGTCGTAAACTTTCCAGCCACGCCTGAGTTCGGCTAATTTGTTGTTCAGTCATAATACGCGCCAATAAAAATGGGGCCTTTCAGCCCCATCAAACAATGATGAAAATGATTGAACGCGATTATAGGATAAAACGGCTCAGATCTTCATCTGCCACCAACGCATCCAGATGTTTGCTCACATAATCTGCGTCAATAGTGATATTTTGACCGCTTAAATCGCTGGCGTCGTAGGAAATCTCTTCCATTAAACGCTCCAGAACAGTGTGTAAACGACGAGCACCGATGTTTTCGGTAGATTCGTTCACCTGCCATGCCGCTTCCGCGATGCGCTTAATACCGGAGTCGGTAAACTCGATATTTACGCCTTCAGTCGCCATCAGTGCTTTGTACTGCACGGTGATAGAGGCATTCGGCTCGGTCAGAATACGCTCGAAGTCGCTGGTGGTCAGTGCCTGCAGTTCAACGCGGATTGGCAGACGACCTTGCAGTTCCGGGATTAGGTCAGACGGTTTCGCAATCTGGAACGCGCCAGAAGCGATAAACAGAATGTGGTCAGTTTTGACCATCCCGTGTTTGGTGGAAACGGTGCAACCTTCTACCAGCGGCAGCAGGTCACGCTGAACGCCTTCACGAGAAACATCCGGACCGGAAGACTCGCCGCGCTTACAGATTTTGTCGATTTCGTCGATAAACACGATCCCGTGCTGCTCAACAGCGTCGATAGCGTCTTGCTTCAGCTCTTCCGGGTTCACCAGTTTCGCCGCTTCTTCTTCAATCAGCAGCTTCATGGCGTCTTTGATTTTCAGCTTACGCGCTTTTTGCTTCTGGCCGCCCAGGTTCTGGAACATGGACTGCAGCTGGCTGGTCATCTCTTCCATGCCTGGAGGAGCCATAATTTCAACGCCCATCGGTGCTGCGGCAAGATCGATCTCGATTTCTTTGTCATCAAGCTGGCCTTCACGCAGTTTTTTGCGGAATGCCTGACGAGCAGCGGACGGTTCCTGCTGCTGTTCGGTCTGTCCCCAGTTGTTTTTAGCAGGTGGGATCAGCACGTCGAGAATACGTTCTTCTGCCAGTTCTTCAGCGCGATAACGGTTTTTCTCGATAGCCTGGACGCGTACCATTTTCACGGCGGCATCGGTCAGATCGCGAATAATAGAATCCACTTCCTTACCGACGTAGCCCACTTCGGTGAATTTGGTCGCTTCAACTTTGATGAACGGCGCATTCGCCAGCTTAGCCAGACGACGGGCGATTTCAGTTTTACCGACACCGGTCGGGCCGATCATCAGGATATTTTTCGGGGTCACTTCATGGCGCAGCTCTTCGTTGAGCTGCATGCGACGCCAGCGGTTACGCAGAGCAATCGCCACAGAACGCTTGGCGTTGTCCTGGCCGATGATGTGCTTATCCAGTTCGCTGACGATTTCGCGTGGGGTCATTTCAGACATGGGAGATCCTTACGCTTTGTAGCTTAATTCTTCGATGGTGTGGAAATGGTTGGTATAGATGCAAATGTCGCCTGCAATATCCAACGCCTTTTCAGCAATTTCACGAGCACTCAGTTCAGTATTTTCTAACAGTGCACGCGCCGCAGCCTGGGCGTAAGGGCCGCCGGAGCCGATAGCAATAAGATCGTTTTCTGGCTGCACCACGTCACCGTTACCGGTGATGATAAGCGATGCAGTTTCATCCGCGACTGCCAGCAGTGCTTCAAGTTTGCGCAGCATGCGATCGGTACGCCAGTCTTTCGCCAGCTCAACGGCGGCTTTGACCAGATGGCCCTGATGCATTTCCAGTTTACGTTCAAACAGTTCGAACAGCGTAAAAGCATCCGCAGTACCGCCCGCAAAGCCCGCGATGACTTTGTCGTTGTACAGACGGCGGACCTTTTTCACGTTGCCTTTCATTACGGTATTGCCCAACGTGGCCTGACCATCACCAGCGATGACCACATGGCCGTTACGGCGTACGCTTACTATAGTTGTCACGAGCTGACCCCTTGGTTACGAATACAGAGTACAAACCCCGTACAAAAGTACGGGGCATAATGCAATTATAGATGGGGGGGATTTTGAGGGTTTCAACCCCCGGCGGCGAGCCGAATGCAGTTTGTATGACCCGCCATCTTCAACCGATTGAGGGTGCTGTCTGCGTTCTCTTTGCCTTTCACCGGGCCAATGACCACACGATTCCAGCCATTGTTGGTGGTGATTTTCGAGTCAAATCCTTCGAACGCCAGCTGAGCACGTACCGTCTCTGCCTGTTCCGCGCCTCTGAACGAACCGCACTGCACCATCCAGCGGCGTTCGTCTTTTTTCTCCGCCGTCGGTTTTGGCGCGTCAGCGGCACGAGCAACCGGCGCAGCTTGCTGCGGCTTCGACTGCGCGGTCGTGTGCGCAGGGGTTTGCAGCAGATCCTGGTACGGCTGCTGAGTAGAAGCCGGTTTAGACTGGCGCGGTTGCGCCTGTACCGGCGCGGCTTGCGACGTACGCGTCTGCTGCTGCCAGCTTTGTTCAGTCGTACGCGACTGCTGAGCCAGGCGTTGCTGCTCCGCTAATTGCTGCGCCTGACGCTGGCGTTGTAGCGTTTGCTGACGCTGTTCCGGCGTCTGTTCATTCCACGGAACTTCAACCAGCTGCGTTGGCTGCTGGCGCATATCAGCCTGCATTTGTTCAAGAAGCTGACGTTGTTCTGGTGTCAGTTGCTCCGGCGTTTTCACTTCACCACCGGCAGAAGGTTCTGTGGGCGCACGCACACCCGGCTGGCGACTTTCCAGCTCTTTAATGTAGCGCCAGCGTTCTTCTGGTTTTGGTGGTAGTCCGTTACCGGTCACTTTCTGGCTTTGCAGCGTCTCGGACTCTTCTTTCTTGTGATGCGTAATGAAGTACAGACCACCGATAAAGGTCACAAGAACGGCGGCAGCAATAGCGACCATAGCGGGAGAAACCGCAGGCAGATTTCGTTGCTTTTTCCGTGAGGTGCTCTTTTTTCGCCGCGAAGGTGCCGGTTGGCTGCGGCGTACATAATCTCGTTGTGCCACTATCGTTTCGCTGTATTTATTCGTTCGTCAGCCCGCCATGTTACTTAAGCGGCGGGCCTTTGACCAGTCACGGCAGTCTTAAAGGTTTACTTTAAGGTAACGCGCGTGTTGATCCCCGGATGATAAGTTCGCAGTCCATTAAACGAGAGCCACTGCCAACGTGTTGCCCCTGCATTTGATCAAGCAATAACAGCATAGCTTCCCGACCGATTTCGTAACGCGGCTGCGCGATGGTTGTCAGCGGCGGATCACAAAATTGCGTCAGGTCGATGTTATCAAAACCGATTATGGAAAGGTCTTCCGGGACTTTCAGCCCCTGGCGTTTTGCCTGAGAAAGTGCGCCGAGCGCCATCACATCGCTATGGCAGAAGACAGCAGTAGGCGGTTGTGGAAGATCAAGCAGCTGCTGCATCGCTTTGCTTCCGGCTTCGAAGGTGAAGTCGCCACGGGCGATGTATTGCGGATCAACCATAATGCCGCAGCGACGCAGCGCCTGAACGTAACCTTGCAGGCGGTAGTGACACAGCGGCATCTCTTCGGGACCGGCTATACAGCCAATCCGTTTATGCCCTTGCTCATATAGATAATTTACTGCATCAAATGCGGCGGTCAGATTGTCGATATGAACTGTAGGTAGCTCCAGTTCCGGTGCGAATTCGTTCGCCATCACCATCGGCGGCAGATTACGCTGTTCCTCAATGCTGGCATCAAACGGCAGCCTTGAACCCAGCAGCAACATGCCATCAATTTGCTTGGTGATGATCAAATCGATAAAGGTTTTTTCCTGCTGATTTTGATGCGCACAGTCGCCAATCAGCACCAGATATCCGTGATTTGCCGCCGTAACTTCGATACCGCGAATAATTTCGCTAAAGAAGGGATCGCAGATATCCGGGACAATCACCAGAATGGTGCGGGATTCATTACGCTTGACGTTGCGCCCCATAGGTTGCGGTAAATAACCCACTTCCCGGGCCGCTTTTTCAACCCGATTACGGGTGGCCTGGGAGACTTTATCGGGATTCATTAATGCTCGGGAGACAGTCGCTGTAGAGACTTTTGCCTTGAGGGCAACGTCTTTCATGGTCGCGGCAGTTTCCTGCTTCTTCGCTTTCACACTCACTCCTCGCCTGGCACGTCAGGCGTACTACATCCATGTTTACTTCACATCGGCAACATTTTTAGCAGATAGCGCGTGAAAACGGTTACAGAATTTTCATGAAAAGTGTGATGAATATTGAATTTTTCGATCCGCCTCGCATCGTAAGCGGTTTAACCCTCAATCGGATCAACATCCAGTACCCATTTCACCTTGCGGGAATCCGGTATTGTATTGATGAGCGCCAGCGTACCACTAATGATGTGTTGCAAGCGCACGCGGGAAGGGTGCTGCAACAATATCTGCCAGCGCCAGCGACCGCCACGTTTAGGTGCCAGTGCCGGAACCGGACCGAGAACCCACAGTTTGTCGTCTGCCAGCGGGCTGGAGAGGATCAGATTACGCAGTTGTTGCAGGAACAGCGGCGCATGCTGATTGTTATGATCTTCCGCACGCACAATCACATGGCTGGTCCACGGCGGCAGCTGCATCATGCGTCGCTCAGCCAGCGCCTGTTCGGCAAAAGCGTCGTAGCCTTTATAGAGCAACGTTTGCAATAGCGGGTGTTCCGGATGATGCGTTTGCAGCACCACTTCGCCCTGTTTACCCGCACGCCCGGCACGGCCTGCTACCTGGGTGTATAGCTGGGCAAAACGCTCTGCCGAGCGAAAATCGGCAGAAAACAGCGCGCCGTCCACATCCAGTAACGCTACCAGCGTCACATCCGGAAAGTGGTGACCTTTCGCCAGCATTTGCGTGCCAATCAAGATCCTCGCGCCGCCGCGATGCACTTCCGCCAGTTGTTGTTCCAGCGCTCCTTTGCGGCTGGTGGTATCGCGGTCGATACGAGAAATGGGCACACCAGGGAACAGCGGCGCGAGCGTTTGCTCAAGCTGTTCGGTGCCCAGACCCACCGGCACCAGATGGGTAGAGCCGCAGGACGGACACTGGCGCGGTACTGGACGCTGACTGTCACAGTGGTGACAGCGCAAATGCTGTTGCGCCTGATGCAGCGTGTAGTAGTGATCGCAACGTGGGCATTCGGCTATCCAGCCGCAGTCGTGGCACAGCAGCGCAGGCGCAAAACCCCGACGATTAAGAAAGAGGATAACCTGATTATTGGCCTGTAAATGCTGGCGCATACGGGTGATTAACGCCGGAGCCAGACCTGCCTGCACCTTCTGACCTTTTAAATCCAGCACGTGTTGAATTGCCGGACGCGCATTCCCCGCCCGGCGCGTCAGGCGCAGCAGGCGGTATTTTTTCTGCTGGACGTTGCACAACGTTTCCAGCGCGGGCGTTGCGGAGCCAAGAATAATCGGGATTTGCTCGCTATGCGCACGATACACCGCCAGGTCGCGGGCATGATAGCGCCAGCCTTCCTGCTGCTTGTAGGAGCTGTCGTGCTCTTCATCAATGACAATCACGCCGAGATTTTTAAACGGCGTAAACAGCGCGGAGCGGGTGCCGATCACAATCGCCGCCTCGCCATTTTTCGCTTTCAACCACGCCGAAAGCCGCTCGCTATCGTTCAGGCCGGAATGCAGAACTTCCACGGGGGCATTAAAACGTTCACGAAAACGGGCGATAGTTTGCGGTGTCAGGCCGATTTCCGGCACCATCACCAGCGCCTGTTTGCCCTGAGCGAGCACGTTTTCCAGTACACTGAGATAAACCTCCGTTTTACCGGAACCGGTAACGCCCGCCAGCAGCCAGGCAGAAAAAGTATCTGCCGCGCTATGAATTGCGCCAACGGCGGTGGCTTGTTCGGTATTCAATCGCAACCGCTCACCAGAAACGGCATAGTTCGTTCGCCAGTCGCTAAACTCTGGTGTTTCACTTGCTAAATCACACAGACCTTTTTTGCGTAGCGCCTGCAACGCGGCATCATTAAATTCGAGCGTGGCGACCTGGTCGCGCCAGATTTTGCCTTGCCGTAACGCCGCCAGCGCCTGTTGTTGCTTGGGGGAGCGTTTCAGGCTGTTCAGATCCACCGCCTGGCCTTGTTCAGTGGCAAACCAGTACCACATCGGCGCGTTCGTCGCAGGCCGCCCCTGGCGCAGTAAAATCGGCAAGGCATGAAACAGCACATCGCCAATCGGATGATGATAGTAATCTGCCGCCCAGAGCAGTAACCGCCAGACGGAGTGAGTAAATACCGGCTCAACGTCCAGCACTTCCACTACCGCTTTCAGCTCGTTAAGCGGCAGCTCACTGACATCGCTAACTGACACCACAACCCCGATGCGCTCCTGCTGTTTGCCAAACGGCACGCGCACGCGACACCCGGCTTTAACCGTCATGCCTTCTGGCAGCAGATAGTCAAAGGTACGAGGAAGCGGAACGGGCAAGGCAACGTGGGCAACGGGCATAGCATCATCCTGACTTGAAATTCGGTGGGTTAGTATACACATTGCCGTAGAAGAGTGCGGATCAGTTTGCATACGCTGGTTAATTTCTGTATGATTTCGCGCCTTCGTACGAAATGATCGTATTGAAGCTATACTTTTAACATCGCGTGGTGTCTGGCGTTAGGGCTGGAAGAGCGACGCGGCCTTAAACCGAGGTTTTCCCATGAAAAAAGATATTCACCCGAAATACGAAGAAATTACTGCTAGCTGCTCTTGCGGTAACGTAATGAAAATCCGCTCCACCGTTGGTCATGACCTGAACCTCGACGTGTGCAGCAAGTGCCACCCGTTCTTCACTGGCAAACAGCGTGATGTTGCTACCGGTGGCCGTGTTGACCGCTTCAACAAGCGTTTCAACATCCCGGGCAGCAAATAAGACCGGATTTCCGAAAAAAGCGCCGCACGGCGCTTTTTTTGTGCCTGTAATTTGCCTTTTATAAATTCTGAAAAATTCCGGGGTGTTAACTCATTATCATTTCCTGTTGTTGACTGGCGCTAGGCTTCTGGTTCTTATTTATTTCAAAAGGATTTTACGATGAGCGGAAAACCGGCGGCGCGTCAGGGCGACATGACGCAGTATGGCGGTAGCATTGTTCAGGGTTCAGCCGGGGTGCGCATTGGTGCCCCCACCGG